>JAEXTB010000166.1 GCA_023453725.1 Bacillota bacterium
TGGTACAATCGGTGGATCGAATCCAACTTGCGCAGGAATTGGAACGCCAGGCAGCGCAGCGCGGATTAACACAGGATGTCCTTGTGCAAGTCAACATCGGAGCGGAACCGCAAAAAGGCGGAATAGACGAACACAACCTTTCCGCATTTTTGCACTCTATGGTGGACATGCCTCATTTGCGTGCCATGGGTCTCATGTGTGTACCCCCGGCATTGGAGGCAGAACAGGCAAGGCCGTATTTCGCCAGAATGCGCGGGCTGTGGGAGGCCTCAAAACACATTCCTGGCGTTACGATGCGGCACCTTTCCATGGGGATGAGCGGCGACTTTACGGTCGCCATACAGGAAGGCGCAACGATGGTCCGTCTGGGCAGCGCCCTGTTTGGCGAAAGGCCGCCACATGCAGTGTTGAAACCGGGCTGATACAGATAAAATGCCCGTTTCAGAGATAACCGCAGTAGATAAAGAAAATGCGGAAAAATCTCCAAGCGCCAACGAAATCAAAAATTTCGTTTGGAGGTATGTTTGTATGGCAAAGTTCTTTAACAAATTCCTCGATTATATCGGCATCGAGGAGACAGACGTTGAGGAAGAGTTCCAAAACGATTACTATGCGGAAACCCCTTTGGAGCAGCCGGATAACGTAGTCAGTTTCGGCTCCCGCGACAAGAGGAAGAGCAACGTAGTCAGCATCCCGACGGCGATACAAATGAAGATGATTGTGTACCACCCCATCAGCTATGAGGATACACAGAATATCATCGATAATTTGAAGAGCCGCAAGCCGGTCATCGTGAATATGGAAGAACTGGAAATTGAATGCGCACAGCGCATCCTCGATTTCATGGCGGGTGCGGTGTATGCGCTTAACGGTACCATATTCAAGATTTCCCGCGGGATATTTGTAGTGGCTCCCAACAATTATGATATCATCGGCAATGGTGAGGGCGAACTCAACGACGATGGGCTCATTTAATTAGCCCGGCATAGTATGGACCGGCGCGCCGTGAACCTTTGCGGCGCGCTTTTTGATGGTATGAAACCGCCCAGCTTGTCTTACAAAAGCTGCGGTGCAAAGGAGGTTAAGGGGTTTGCTCAGAGCGGATGATATAGTGAGCGCCCGGTTCACCAAGGTGTTCCGCGGCTATGATATCCAAGAAGTAGACCTGTTTTTGGATGAGGTCATTGAAACGCTTGACGAACTTGAGGAAGAGCGGGATACGCTGCTCTTCCGGCTAGAAGCGCTGCTTGAAGAACTCGAACGGTGCGACGCGCTTTTGGAGCTGCACAACATCAAGCGCCCGGAGCTGGAGGAAGAGGCACAGTAACACCGGAATAAAGTTCGTACAAAACAGGGGCTGTGTAATATACATGTTCCATGGGTATTGCAAGAAAGTTTCTCCTGCGGTGAAACCCGGGATTCTAAAAGGGGCGTTACTGGCGCCCTTTTTTGCTCCTTTAGAGCACCGAACCCGCTGCCGAAAGCCAAGCGCTATGCACTTAGCGTGGCAGCATCGCTGTTTTCGCTTCCCAGTTGCGCCTTAGCCCTGTTTGGGGTAGAGTAAGAGTATGCGTAAAGAAGAACAGGCCCTGCCCATGAGCATGCAAGAACTTCGGGCAAGGGGCATTGAACAACCTGATTTTGTTTTGATTACGGGGGATGCGTATGTAGACCACCCGAGTTTTGGCGCTGCCATCATAGGGCGAATATTGGAGCACAACGGCTACAGCGTGGGTATGATTGCCCAGCCCAAGTGGACGGATGTGAACGCATTCCGCGTGCTGGGACGGCCCAGGCTTGCGTTTCTTGTGACTTCCGGAAACTTAGATTCCATGGTCAACCATTATTCCGTGACGAAGCACCGGCGGTCTACCGATGCGTACTCGCCCGGCGGGAAATCGGGGCTAAGGCCCGATCGCGCCACCATTGTATACGCAAACCGGTGTAAGGAAGCGTATCGCGGCGTACCCGTGCTGCTGGGGGGATTAGAAGCAAGCCTACGGCGCTTTGCCCATTACGACTATTGGGAAGATACGGTGCGCCATTCCATATTGGCGGATTCAGGTGCAGACCTGCTGTTTTACGGCATGGCGGAACGCGCCATGATCGAAGTGGCGGAAGCGCTATCTTCCGGCCTCGCCATTGGGGATATTACCTATGTGGCGGGCACCTGCTTTATGAAAACATCGCTCGAGAGCATCTATGACTATGACCTGGTGGAGCCGTATTCCGCCGTAGCGTCCGATAAAATGGCTTATGCGCGCGCCTTCATGCGGCAGTACAGGGAACAGGATGCCGTACGCGGCAAGCGGCTTGTTCAGGAGCATGAAAAGGCATACCTCGTAGCCAACCCTCCGGCCATGCCGCTTACGGAACAGGAGCTTGACGCGGTCTATGCCTTGCCGTATACGAGAAGACCCCATCCGAGCTATAAAGAAAAAATTCCTGCGCTTGAAGAGGTGGAATTTTCCCTGACCTCCTGCCGGGGTTGTTTTGGCGCGTGCTCGTTCTGCGCGCTTACGTTCCATCAGGGGCGGGTGGTGCAGTCCCGCAGCCATACCTCTTTGTTGGAAGAGGCCAGAGCGCTTACAAAAATGCCGGGATTTAAAGGGTATATCCATGATGTCGGCGGCCCTACGGCAAACTTTCGGCAAACGGCCTGCGCCAAGCAGTTAAAAACAGGAGCATGCAAGGATAAACAATGCATCGGCTTTGAAAAGTGCAATCAGCTTGTGGTGGATCACAGTGATTACCTTTCGCTGCTCAAAAAAATACGGAACCTGCCCAATGTCAAAAAGGTATTTGTCCGTTCCGGTATCCGGTACGATTATGTGATGTACGATAAGGACAAGACGTTCTTGCGTGAGCTTGTTAGCCACCATGTCAGCGGACAGCTGAAAGTGGCGCCGGAGCATGTGAACGAGCGCGTCCTTTACTACATGAATAAGCCAGCGCACGGCCTGTATGACCGGTTTGTACAGCGCTACAATGAAGTGAACCGTTCCCTTGGAATGGAGCAATATATCGTGCCGTATTTTATTCCTCACATCCGGGCAGCGACATTCATGCGGCAATTGAGCTTGCACAGTATTTGAAGAAAAGCGGACAGCGGCCCGAACAGGTACAGGATTTTTACCCCACGCCCGGAACGCTTTCCACCTGCATGTATTATACAGGGGTAGATCCCCGCACAATGCAGCCCGTCTATGTGGCCCATGCCCAAAAGGAAAAGGGGATGCAGCGGGCATTGATGCAGTATTTTCTTCCGCAGAATTACCATAAAGTGCGCGAAGCGCTTCTTGCGGCAGGCAGGGAAGACCTCATTGGCTTCCACAAAGAGGCGCTGGTTCCTCCGCCAAGGCAAGAACAAGTTGCGCAGCGCCCGTCCTCTCAGGCACGGCAACCCCGCCAAAAGCGGCACAGATAGCGCTTGACGCAATCCATGCTTTTCTAGGCGGGACATATGGAGTATAATAGACCGGTAAGAAACGGTAAATTGCGGCAGCTTCTCTTACAAGCCGCAGGAGCGCTTACTGCCGCTTAACCGGTGGGGAGCACCCGTTTGTATGGGACAAGCATATTCTGTTTATTCTTATACAGGAGGAACCCTACATGATCAATCCCGATAGGGTGGCGTTTTCCGTTTTCGGCAGGGACATCTACTGGTACGGCGTATTGATGGCGCTCGGCATTATTGTTGCGGTGCTGCTTGCCATGCGCGAAGCAAAGCGCAAGAACATGAACGAGGATACGGTATTGGATCTTTGCCTCGTCATCATTCCCTGCGGCGTTGTGGGCGCTAGGCTTTACTACGTGCTCTTTGAGCTGGAACAATATCTGTCCGATCCCATCCGTATGCTCTACATCTGGGAAGGCGGGCTGGCGATATTTGGCGCGGTGATCGGCGGATTGATTGGTATGACAATCTATGCGCATAAAAAGAAGCTGCGCTTCTTCAAGCTGGCGGATTTGATCGCGCCCGGTCTTGTGCTTGCACAATCGATCGGCCGCTGGGGCAACTTCTTCAATCAGGAAGCGTTCGGACTTCCTGTGACCAACCCCGATCTTTTGTGGTTCCCCTTGTCTGTCAAGATTGACACGCCTTGGAACGGCGGGTTCCACACGTTTAACGGCGTTGCTTGCAGTGAGCCGTTTCACCTGGCGACGTTCTTCTATGAATCGTTCTGGTGTTTGCTTGTGTTCTTGTTTCTCTGGTTTATTTTACGCAAGCGCACCAAGCATGACGGCGATCTATTTATCTGGTACATCATGCTCTATAGCTTTGAGCGCATGTTTGTCGAAGGCCTGCGCGGGGACAGCCTATGGCTGATTGAAGGCGTTGTACGCGTTTCGCAGCTTTTGAGCTTCCTGCTCTTCTTGGGCGCGCTCACATTCCTGCTTGTGCGTCATTTTAAGGAAAAAAAGCTTGGCCGTACCATCTGGCCCGCGCCGGAGACTTCCGCTGCGGACGTTGTGGAAAGCGCGATACTTGCCGGACAAGCAACTGACAGCGCTTCCGGCGATGCCGAGGATGCAAACGAAGAGTCCGAAACGGAAGCATCCGGGGAAGACGCCGTTGAAGCAGATGAAGAAACGAATGAAGAATCCGAAGAAGCGGCAGGGGAAGATACCTCCTCCGATGATGCCACGGATTCACGTGAGTAATGGTTTTTACAATGTATGGTTTACTTGTCACGGCTTTCACGCGCGTGCGTGAAAGCCGTGCGGTATTATAGATTTTATAAAGCGAGGAACCTTTTTCATGCGCAACCTAACAATGATGACTGATCTGTATCAGCTCACCATGATGTATGGATATTTCAAGCACTCCATGCAAGATAATATCGCCGTATTTGATCTGTTTTTCCGGCAGACCCGTCCCAACAGCTCCTATGCCGTCATGGCAGGCCTTGAAACCGCGGTGGAGTATATCAAAAACCTGCGGTTTGAAGAGGAAGACATTACATACCTTCGTTCGCTCAATTTGTTTGACGATTCTTTCTTTGCCTATTTACGGACGTTCCGTTTTACCGGCGAGCTTTACGCCATGCCGGAAGGAACACTCGTTTTTCCATATGAGCCGCTGATTCGCGTCAAAGCGCCCATTATAGAAGCACAATTGCTTGAAACAGCGCTTTTGAACATTGTGAATCACCAGACGCTGATTGCCACAAAGGCAAGCAGGGTGGTATACGCCGCCAATGGAGACCCTGTGCTCGAGTTTGGATTGCGCAGGGCGCAGGGGCCGGACGCCGGCATATATGGCGCGCGCGCGGCCATCATCGGCGGCTGCTCCAGCACGAGTAACGTCCTGACCGGGAAGCTCTACGATATTCCCGTAAAAGGTACGCATGCGCACAGCTGGGTGATGAGCTTTCCGACCGAGCTTGAATCTTTCCGGGCGTACGCAGCCACTTTCCCGGATACCTGTTTGCTGTTGGTGGATACCTACGATACGCTGGGTTCGGGCGTACCCAACGCAATCACTGTATTTCAGGAATTGCGCCAAAAAGGGTACGAGCCGGTGGGGATCAGGCTAGATTCCGGCGATCTTGCGTACCTCTCCAAAAAATCCCGCGAAATGCTGGATGAAGCCGGGTTTCAGAATGCTAGAATCTATGCTTCCGGCGACCTTGATGAAACCGTCATACGGGACTTAAAGGCGCAGGGCGCGTGCATTGATGTCTGGGGTGTTGGAACAAGGCTCATTACATCAGACGATCATCCCGCATTGGGCGGCGTTTATAAAATGTCTGCGGAGCTTGTGGACGGACAGCTGATCCCCAAAATCAAGCGAAGCGACAACCTTGCAAAAGTGACCAACCCGGGCTATAAAAAAGTGTATCGCCTGTATAGAAATAAGAACGGAAAAGCCATTGCGGACCTCATGACGCTTTCGGATGAAACGATTGATACGGAGCAGCCGTTGCGCCTGTTAGACCCGGAGCAGACTTGGAAAACCATGGTGATTACCGACTTTACTGCAAGGGAACTTCTTGTACCCGTGTTTGTTGACGGGGAGCTTGTGTATGACCTTCCCGATGTCCATGCGATACAGGAATACGCCAAACAGGAGCTTGCCTCTATGTGGGAGGAGTATAAGCGCTTACTAAATCCGCACACCTACAAGGTCGATTTATCCAATCAACTTTATGATCTCAAACAGCGGCTTCTTAGGGAGCATTCGAGCGTATGATGAGAAAGCTGTTTATTTGCTTGCTTCTTATTCTTCTTTTACCGGGCTGTGTCAGTCAGCGGCCCGCACTTGTCGGCGCGCCAACGCCTGCGCCAACGCCGACGCCCGCGCCATCGCCTGAGGCGCTGAGCATCAAAAATGACCCTTGGCCCAAGGATGCGCTCGGCGCGGTGATCTATGACGAGACAAATCATTTTGAACGGTATCTCGCGTTTACCGATATTCGCGTATTTGAATACGAAGGCGGCACCATGATGGAAGGCGTTTGTGAAAACACCTACCCGGAACCGCTTATCGGCGGCTACGAAATGGTGTTTACAGAGAAAGACGGCACTGATGTCGCCCGGGCAAACGTGCTTACCCGTGGGGAAGACAAAACATTTATGCCTGGGAAAACCGTCATATATGCTTCCATTGATACTGATATGGGCATATTGATGACGCCGTTTGCACTCAAACCGGTAGAGCCGGTGAAAGAAACGGCGGCGCAGGAGCCTTAGGCTGTGGATGGCTACGGTACGGGTTCTTAGTTTTCATACGCTTTTTAGCAAATCTGATAAATTTACAATTTTCCTCGCCCCCAAAGGGACAGGTATCGGCTGAGGCAACAATCTTTTGCGGGAGGTGCCATATGCCCCAAAAAGAAGCGAACGTACGATATGCGCGGCTGCTTGATATGCTTACGCTGCATGCGGATTTCCGCGCGGCCCAGTTTACCAAAAAGACGCTGCGGGAGCTGCTGCAGGGCTGCGGATTTCGCAGCAGGTTCGCCTTGTTTTTATCAAACCGCAAGTTTGACAGCAGGGATATCTTAACGTTATGCCTGCCCGTTATGGAGCGCCTGTGCCCGGAATTTTCAGGGGACTGGCTTTTTTCTATTTATCATGGGCTCATCGAAGACTTTTTTCCATCTGAATATGCAGAAGCTGTCCCCATAGAACAAATCCGCGCAAGCCTGTTTTTTCTTGGCATGTACCGTCTTTTGCTGGAAGAGGAGGCGGCCGAAAGCCGTTTTGCGCCGGATACCCATTTTCGGTTTGTAACGGAGGAGGAGCGCAGGGGCAGCCCTGCCTCGGAACAATACGCTGATTTTCTCCACATCGCACAAAGCTGCTTTTTTATTGAGCTCATGCGCATTGGCCGCGATATCATGCCCTTTGATATGCTCGGCCATGTGGCTGGGGTGCACCATGTCGCAATGCATATGGCGCGCCAGCTGAAGGCAAAAGGAATAGCGGTGGATCTTCCGCTCATTTCCGGGGCCGCCGCCACGCATGATATTGGCAAGTATGGCTGCAAAGGGGAGGAGCAAAAGCGTATCCCATACCTGCACTATTACTATACGGAGCAATGGCTCAAGCGCTACGGCCTAAGCACAATCGCGCATGTTGCAGCCAACCATTCCACCTGGGATTTGGAGCTGGAAAATTTGCCCGTAGAGTCGCTTTTGCTCATATACGCTGACTTTCGCGTAAAGAGCATAAGAGAACAGAGGGCGCGGGAGCAAATGCAGTTTTTTACCCTTGCTGAGTCATATGCCGTTATACTCAACAAGCTGGACAATGTGGATGAAAAAAAGCGCCTGAGGTACGAGCATGTCTACCGTAAGCTTGCGGATTTTGAAGCGTACATGGTAGCTTTGGGCGTCAACACGGATCCCTTTTCAGAGGAGACGTTATCTGCCGTACAAACAGACGCCGCCTTGCTCGAAGGGGAGGATGCGGTTACGGCACTTAAATTCCAGGCCATTTCCCACAATCTCACCCTGATGCACCGCATCAGCTCTGAAACCTCCTTTGCGGATATTTTGGAAGACGCTCGTGCCCAGACGGATTGGCAGAATATCCGTACCTACATTGATATTCTGAGCGAATATTTCACCTACATGACCCAGAATCAAAAGAACCTGACGATGCGCTTCTTATATGAGCTGTTCATGCATAGCCACGGCGATATCCGCTACCAGGCGGCGACGCTTTATGCGCGGATTTTAGCCAATTACGATACGGTATATCGCAAGGAACTGCCGCAAAACATATTTGTACCCGTTGACGGACCGACAAGCTTTGCCTTGTGGCATGAGAGCCTCCAGCAGATATTGCTGCCCGATCATAAGATCGCGCCCAACCACAGCGCGTGGATTTCCTATACGCTCAAAGTGATATTGCCTACTCTGTTTTCCTGCTGCAAGGAGGCGGATGTAGAAAGCTATTTATCGATTTACTTAAGCTGTTTTGACGATGAGAAATACCTTGATGCTTCCACCGCTTTTGTCCTGCTGGACAGCCTGATCCATGTGCCTGCGGCAGTCATTCAAAAGGAAGCGTTCGTTCAGCCGCTTGCGATTGCCGCCCGGCTGGCCGGGCTTACTGAAATACGTATGCAGGCAGCGGCGCTTCGGCTGGTGAACCACGTACTCAAGCGCGAGGGGGAGGGTGCTTATTTTTTCCCGCTTGTTCAGCAGGTGATTGCAATGCTGCCGGAGGAGAAGGAGATCAGCGTCGATTTTCTGCTTTACCTGGCGGCGCAATATCTGCAAGGGTATGAAAACGAGGAAGCGCGCTGTTTCCTGCGTATGGAACGCATGGACAGTGCGGACCTGTTTTTAGAGAACCTCAAAACCGCTACGCCATGGGTCATAAAAGAGGTCAATATCGCGCTGCTTCTTTACCGGGTGCATCACGGCGGGCAGGCGCAGGCGTTTCAGGTGGCGGCGCACGTTGCCAACCTGATTCGCGTAAGCGAGCGGTTTGCCGTGCGAAACCGGGCGGGGGAGGCGCTTATAGAGCTTGCGCCGGTACTTACGCTGGACCAACGCAATGAAATCGCGGTGGAGCTTGTCCGGGGCCTGGAAAGCGCCAGCCAAGAATTTTCAAAATATATCCCCCAGTACCTGGGTCGGTTCATGCTCTATCTGCATCCTCAGGAGATGGATGAGTCGCTTAACGAACTCACGCATTATATCAAATCCGCGAATGAGCACACTGCCTGCGTGACGCTTGAAACCGTTGGCATCCTGCTGCAGTATTACACGGAAGAATACCGTACCGCGTTTTCAGAAACCGCAGAGGCGTTTGAGGAAAGAAAACTCCGGATGCTGAGCATGCTGTTAAGCAGCCTTTCGCACCATAACGAATCGATTGCGCGCGTCGCGCTGTTTGTGCTGGGCAAGTACTTGTTCGGCGGTACGCTGGCGTATGCTCAAAAGTGCTCCATGTTCCGCGTACTGTACAAAAAACTGTTGTTGCTTGTTAAAGAGCAGACGCCTGGCAAGCTTACGTTCTTCAGCAACGCCGCCTCGCTCAACCATATTTACCGGTTCATCATCAAAACAGAGGCGACGAACACGCCGCTCCAACTGGAGAAGGCAGAGAAGGCCGTATTCTTTCCGGGTACGTTTGATCCTTTTTCCGCAAGCCACCTTGGCATCGTAAACAGGATGCGAGCCCTTGGGTTTGAAGTATACCTTGCTCTGGATGAGTTCAGCTGGTCCAAACATACGCAGCCGCATATGGTCAGAAGGCGGATTGCGAATATGTCCGTAGCTGATATGTACGGAGTTTACCTGTTCCCGGAAGATATCCCGGTGAACATCGCAAATCCATCTGATTTGGAACGGCTAAGGTCTTTCTTTATCGGCAAGGAACTTTATATCGCGGTGGGAAGCGACGTTGTACGAAACGCTTCTGCGTATAGAAAGCCGCCTTCTCCCGGATCCATACACGCGTTTCACCACGTTATCTTCCTGCGGGGCACGGAAGCCGCGCAACTTGAGGAAGAACGCGCGCTCATCCGCAGCCGCATCAGCGGAAGCATTACCGAACTGATGCTCCCGCCGGAACTTGAAGAAATCAGCTCCACCAGCATCCGCGAAAGCGTGGATCACAACCGGGATATTTCCGCTCTGGTGGATCCGACCGTGCAGGGCTATATCTATGACAACGGCTTATACTTGAGGGAGCCACAGGACAAAGAACTGCTCCGCCCGGAACATCTGCACTTTACAAGCGCGCAGCCGGATGACGCCGAAGCGTGTAAGTTTCTGTATTCGCTCGCGTTTGAGCAGTATTTGAGGGAAGGGCAGCAAAACGGCTGGTCAGCCGAAAACATCACGTCGCTGTTGCAAAAACGCGGGGCGCAGCTATTGACGCTCAAACAAAGCGCCGCAACATTCGGAGTACGCGGCATTGCGCTTTACTATACCACCAGCGCTGCGGAACTTTTTGCGGAGTTTGATAACATACGGCTTGCGGAATATGTAAGACGGCATACGTCCGGCAAAATCGCTGTTCTGGCCGGCATATACGTGAATAAAGGGTTTGGCCGCAGGGATACCATCCGTCTGCTGCTAAACGAAGCGCTTGCCCTTTGTTTGAAACAGGATTACACCTATGCCATGCTGATTGGCGCGAACTGCCCGTATGACGAGGAGCTGTATCGCGCTTTGGAACGGCAGGGATTTTTGCGCATGCCGGACCCTGTAAAAAGTGCGCCTGTTTATGCAGTGGACATGCGCACGCCCATCGCGATTGTGGAAGACATCCATGAGCGCATCAAAATGCCGCTTGCAGCCGATGAGGCTGTGGTGCGCGTGCTGCGCGAAGCGCATGAGCGCTTCAGTACCGCCATGGCAGGGTTGTATCCGGGCAGGTTGGTGCTTTCCTTCCATGCGGGGGTACTCAACCATGCGCTCATCAGCAAGGTCATGCAGGCAAACGGCGTAGAGCAGCTGCCGCAGGACAACCGCGCTTTGGGTGAATTCATGTGCGTACCCTACGGCAAGACGCTGCGCGGCATGCTTGTGCCTAACACCGTCACGAAGAGCCTGCATGTTGAAAAAACATACGCGCCAGATATGAAAAGCTTCCACATTGCGGAATATCCTGGGTACGCGACACTTATCAACCAAATCCGTACCATTAAATCGTTCGACCGCCCTGTCCTCCTGGTGGATGACCTGCTGCACAAAGGGTATCGTCTGGAGGCGCTCAATCCATTGTTTGAGCAGGCGGAGCTGGACATCAAGCAGATCATTGTCGGTCTGATGTCCGGCAGAGGAAAGGATTTGATGTCCGTCCAGGGGCGGGAGGCGGATTGCGTCTATTTTATTCCGAACCTTCGTTACTGGTTTGTGGAAAGCGAGCTCTATCCATTCCTGGGGGGAGACAGCGTTGAGAGAAACGGCAAACGCCCGTATTTGCTGCCCTCTGTCAACCAGATACTGCCCTATACGGCGCCGTCGTTTATTTCCGGAACAACGGCAGACGCGCTGTTTGAGCTATCGCTTACATGCCTCAAAAACTCCTGCGAAATCCTGCGCACGCTTGAACGCAGGCATCAGGAACTGTTTGGCTGCAAGCTGACGCTCAGGCGCCTGGGCGAAGCGCTGCATACCCCGCGTGTGCCGGACCGGGGCGGCTGCATGCGGTATGACCGCGTACTTTCTCCCAGCGTTTATCTGGAAAACGATATTGAACAGCTTTTGCGGCTGGAACCGATTTTAAAAGAGGACAGGGTATGCCAGAATTAGAAACCATTTACCGAGAAGACAGCGTACTGTATTTGTTGGACCGCGACCCCATAGCATCAAAAGCGAGCTTTTGCGTGACACACCCCGGCCAATTGGCCGATGAAGAGGGCGTGCACTGGCTGAATACCAACGCGTTAAAGTCCGTCTTGCTGCCAGAGCGGGAGAAGGCACTTATAAGCGCGGGAAGAGCGCGCGCCATCAACCGTTCTCATCCCGCAGCCAAGGAGCTTTTGGAAAACGGGAGGAAGTCCGGTGGAAAAAGGCGCGTCAATATTCTTGCGTTAGGAGATGTAGGCGCCACGCTGCTTCTGGGGTTGAAGCTTTTGGGCGGGGATGTAGTATCGGAAATCGGCATTTATGATGCACGGGATGCGTTTGCCGCCCGATATGAGCAGGAAATAAACCAGATTGCGCTGCCTATGGCGTATGACGCCATGCCGGAGGTCGTTGCAATCGAAAAATCTCAGCTGTTTGAGTGCGATGTGTTCGTATTTTGCGCTTCCGCCGGAGTGCCCACGGTTGGTGCGGCGGTGGCGGATGTGCGGATGGCGCAGCTTCATTCCAACATGGGCATTTTAAAAGAGTACGCGCGCATGGCGCGCAATGAACGATTTAAAGGGTTGTTTGCGGTTGTTTCCGACCCGGTGGATCTTTTGTGCCGGTACGCTTATCTCGAGAGCAATCGCAACGAAACAGGGAAACTGGATTATCTCGGCCTGTTGGCCGAGCAAATTCGCGGATACGGCCTGGGGGTGATGAATGCCCGCGCGGCGTATTACGCAAAAAAAGAAGCCCGGTATTCCTCCTTTTTATCAGAGGGCCGCGCTTATGGACCCCACGGAAAAGATCTGATTATTGCAAACAGCATTGCGCAGTATGATGAAGCGCTCTCTTTGGAACTGACCAAAATGGCGATGGAGGCCAACCTGCAAATGCGCGCACTGGGGTTTAAACCCTACATTGCCCCCGCGTTGTCTTCTGGCGCACTATCTATCCTGCTTACGCTGCGCGGGGAGTGGCACTACAGCGCCATATCGTTAGGCGGAGTCTATTTCGGCTGCCGAAACAGGAAAACACTGTTTGGCCTTGAAACGGAGGCGCTGCCGCTTAGCGGGGCGCTCTATGAGCGCTTGCGGCTTACATATCAAACGTTAAAACTACAGCAACAGGAAACGATGGAGTAATTAAGCATTCTGGCTTTCAAAATAGGCAAGCAGCAGATCCACCATTTCCCCATAGCTTCTCACACCGCTTTCCTGCTGGTTGTATTTGAGGTATCCGTCATTTACCTTGGTCATTGTCTTTTCTACAGGCCCTTCAAACGCTTTCCAATACGCGTTATAGTCCGCAAGATCCCGCTTGATACCTGCGCTGTATGTACTATAGAGCTTCGAATATGCTTCCCGGTCCACTTTATGGAGCTGGTTGCCGCTGTGAATCAGGGCAAGCATAACACCGGAATATTTCGTTGAAATGTCGTCTGATGCCATACAGGCAAGATATGCGGCGAAATTTGCCTCGTCTTCCCGGGCAATTCCTAAGCCGTGGGCGCTTTCATGCGCAGCGGAAGAAGGGATGAGCAGCGCGGGCTGGTCGATGTTTACATTGGGCTCGGCAGTAAACGGAATATATATCCCCGAAATGCCAGCCCAGCTCAACCCGGTTGAAAGCATGACGGTCTTGGGCCGTGCGGCGCTTGCGCCAATCTGCGGCAGAATACGATTAAGTAACCGGTATGCTTCGGGTATTTGATCAAAACTGCCATGAATACCGTCCGGCAGCAGAAATACGCCTTTTCCATCCTCGGGCACTTGTTCACGCAGCGTGTTTGCCTCGTTTGCAAGCGTATAGCAGAGGGAAGTCAATTCTTCAACGGGCCGCTCACTCACGTTAAGGCGCAGGCGGTAAGCTAAGCCCGGGCGGGAATAGTTGAACCCCCACAGGAAATAGAACCCATTGAACGCAACGCAGCCAAAGAAAAGCAGCGTAATGAAAAACCGGGTAAAGCGCAGCCAGCTGACCCGCTTTATTACCGCACGGATTAACATGGTGAGAATAAGAACGGGAATGCCGATGGCAAGGGCGTACAGCAGCCATTCGGCGACTGAAAACGGCACAAGGCCAAATATAAAGCGCAATATGGCATTCACTACAGGGTAGAGCCCCTGGCCGAATAAGCGTTCCACCACCAAAGGATACCGGCCCGCCAGCCTAGGCAGTACAGCCGCCAACGGGAACAGGAGCAGCCAAAATAGCCGCCGCAATTCCTGTTTCCATTCTTTTGCTATCTTAAGGCGCACGTCGCTTGCTTTTTTCTCCATGCGCCCAGTATAGCATATACGTCTCCTTACAAAAACAAGTTCTTTCCATTCCAGCCGCGGGAATGTTATACTGGTAAACGATTACGGGAGGCGATCCATTTGCAGGTAGGTATCTCCACGGCGAGCTTGTTTAACCGATATGATCTGGAGGATTCCCCGGCCCATATGGCGGCAATGGGGGCATCCTTATGTGAGATATTCCTGAACACATTCTCCGAATATGAAGACGGTTTTATAAAGGCGCTCAAAACCCGCATTGATGAAAGCGGCCTGAGCGTTTACAGCGTTCATCCCATGGGCACGCAGTTTGAGCCGCAGCTGTTCTCCGTATACCACCGGCAGCGCGAGGATGCGAAAAAGATTTTTGAACAGGTGCTTCGAGCCGGGAAGACGTTGGGAGCAAAATGCTATGTGATGCATGGCCCTTCCGGGCTGAACGGAGCTGTCAAAAATATGGACATTCCGCGCATCGGGCCAATGGTGCAGGAGCTTTGCGAGATGGCGGCGGCGTATTCTTTGACGCTTGCATGGGAAAATGTAAGCTGGTGCCTGTTTCATATGCCGTCCTTCGGCCCGAGATTGCTTGAAGCGACAAAGGCGGATGATCTTCGGTTTACGCTGGATATCAAGCAAGCGGCGCGCAGCGGATATGCGGCTGAAGAATATATCCATGCGGTTGGCGAGCGTATGGTCAACCTGCATATCTGCGACTATATTCATACGCCGGAGCGCGTGGTGCCGGTTTTGCCGGGCAAGGGAGAGTGCGACTTGACCGCCATCAAGAAAGTGCTTCAGGCAAAGGGATATACGGGTCCGGCGTTTCTGGAGGTGTACAGTGATATGTATGCCGATGAAACAGAGCTACGAAACTGTTACGACTATGTAAAAACGTATCTGGGCGCCATATAGGTGGGCGCATGAAATTTATATATCGCTGAAAGGATGATTACAAATGAACCGATACCTCGACAACCATTGGCAGGAACAAATGCGCATTCGGGTGGATTTTAACAATATGATGAAGGAAATGCTGGGGGAGCAGGGCATTTCATCTTTGGAAATCGAAGCGCTAAGTGAACAGCTGAAAAAAGCTGCCGAGGCCATGGAGCAAAACCGCGGCAGTATGAAGTGGCGTGAACTTCCCTACAACCAGGATGAGATCGTTGCGGATATCATAAATACCGCGGCGGAACTCAACACCTGGTGTGAGGATTTTGTGGTGCTGGGGATTGGCGGCAGCGCGCTGGGCCCTCTTGCGGTACAGCAGGCGCTCAACCATTTACATTACAACGACCTTCCGCGTGGAAAACGTGGCGGTCCGCGCTTGTTTGTAGAAGATAACGTGGATCCTGAGCGCATGCAGGCGCTGCTCGATGTGATTGACATTGAGAAAACTGTTTTCAATGTTGTCACCAAATCCGGCGGGACGAGCGAAACCATGTCCCAGCTTTTGATCGTATCCGATCTTATCGAGAAGCGGCTTGGCAAAGATGCGCTTAAAAAGCATATCATTGCAACAACGGATGAGAAAAAGGGCAACCTCATCAAAATCGCAAAACAGCTTGGGCTTAAGACCTATTATGTGCCCGATGGCGTGGGCGGCCGTTTCAGCGAACTTTGCCCTGTCGGCCTGCTTGCCGCTGCCGTCTGTAATATTGATATCAAAGAACTGCTTGCAGGTGCCGCGTACATGGATGCCCTTACTAAAGAAAAGGATATCTGGCGCAACCCCGCCTACATGCTTGCGACGCTGCAGTTTATCGCCATGCGGCGCGGCATGAACATTTCCGTCATCATGCCGTATGCCGACTCGCTCAAGCTCATTGCGGACTGGTATGCGCAGCTTTGGGCGGAATCGCTGGGCAAGCAGTTTGACCGTACCGGCCGCGAGGTGCGCGAAGGGCAAACCCCCGTCAAAGCTTTGGGCGTGACGGATCAGCACAGCCAGGTACAGCTCTATACGGAAGGACCGTATGACAAAGTGGTCACTTTCCTTGGCGTAGCCCGTTACCGCACCGAGTACGGCATCCCTTGCGGATATGAGGAAATACCGGATGTTTCGTTCCTGTGCGGACATTCGCTCAATGAACTCATATTGGCGGAGCAGAGCGCTACCGAGTACGCCATATTAAAAAGCGGGCACATGAGCCACAGCATCGTTTTGCCGGAAGCAAACGCATTTACCGTTGGCCAGCTTTTGTACCTGTTTGAGGTGCAGACCGCGTTTGCGGGAGAACTGCTCAACATCAACGCGTTCGACCAGCCCGGCGTGGAGGAAGGCAAAAATGCAACATACGCGCTGCTTGGAAGGCCCGGCTTTGATGAAAAGCGTACCGAGCTTGCCGCAATCCCCGAGAGACAGCAGCGCTACATCATCTAAATAGCAATGTATTCGTAGGCCGCCGGTTGGGAAAATACCAATCGGCGGCCTCTTTTTTGGCCAAGCTGTGAATTTCACAGGGCTTCGGATGACAGCACGTCCGCTTTGTTGTAGAATAAAACATGGATTTGCATGGCGGTCATGAAAATTTGACTGCCTGTACGTAGGAGGGAACGCAATGGGAGCATTTTGCCGGAGACTGTCCCGCATGGCGGTTTCTTTGTGTTGCGTTGTGCTTTTATTCGGCTGCACAGCGCCAGCAGCCGTTGAGGAAACACCCGCTCCCTCGCAAAGCGGCGAAGAGGCTCCGGCCAACCAGCGTGTAAAGGTATCGAGCACGCTTATCGGCTTTATCGTACCGGGCACGGAGGAACTTTCGCTCTATTCCGTCAAACACGGCTTTTTGCGTACTGCGGAAAACCTGGGGTATCCCGCAAAGCTCTATACCGCAAACATGGGGCAGGACGCCGTCCAGGCGGTGGAGCAGGCGGCTAAGGACGGCTGCAAGGGGCTCTTGATCTGGAACCCTGATGACGCGAACGCGGATGCGTTGAAAAAGGCGGCGGAACTAAACCTGTACGCGGTGGTGCCTTATCACAGCGCGGAAGGGGAGGGCGTATCCTCCAATGTCGTTGCGGATGTGCTCGGGTATACCGAAGAGGTTGCCTTGGGCGTTGCCGAGCGCATGGTGGAACGGCAATGCAAGGCCGGTAAAATTTTGGTCTATGGAAAAAATCCAGGCAGTGCCTATACCGGGTTTCAAGAGGCCATTGCCGCCTATTATCCGCAGTATAACGTCGGCTCTTTTACACGCACCGCGCAGGATGAACAGGCGGCGATCGATGAACTTGCCAATCACATTCTCTGGAATCGCGATATCAAGGGTATGTTCTGTACGGATATTGATGGTGCTTCCATCGCCAGGCGCGCTACAGAGCAGGCGGATAAAACATTTAAGCGGGACGGCGCGCCGGAAAGTGCGGGAAAACAAACGGATGGAACAAAATCTCCTGCGCCTTCTCCGCAGGTAACGCCTACGCCAAGCGCCGCATCAGCTTCCGGCATAGGGCCTTCCGCCACACCCGTCCCGGAGGGTCTCATCAAATCCATTGCCATCTCTATCGCGGGGTATGGGATTAGCGAAGAGAACATTGCCCTGATGCAGGAGAACGACATTTACGCGTTTGTTCTCGAACCGTATTATGAGGCGAGCGCGCAGTCTGTCATGCTCATTGACCGCCTGCTGTCCGGGCAAAGCGTTCCTGCCACGGTAAAACTGAACATGCCCATTGTACGCATGGCGTCTTTGGATAAATACAGCCTGATCTATCATCAGGTGCAGGAGTGGTTCGGGCTTAACACGCCGGTGCCCGCAACCCCGTCCCCGTCTGTTTCACCATGAAAGGGTAATTTCTAGTGCAAAGCGAACGCAGAGCAAAACAAAAAACGCAAAATATAGATTGGATCACCCTGCTGTTAGTGGTAGGGCTTGTGACGTTTGGGCTGATTACCATCGCAAACGTTATGGCCGAGCCTTTTACGGGCGCTGAAAGCGGCGTTTCCGATATCATGAAAAACCTGAATTTGGAGTATGTCCAGAAGCAGATTGTGAATTTCCTGGTCGGACTTGCCGGGTTGTTTATCATGCTTGCCATCGATTACTCGCTTTTCCGCCATGCTTACAAGTACATCTATATCGCGAATATATTGCTGCTTGTGCTGTTGCTTTTGATTTCGGATGATTCGCGCGGCGTGCTCGGGTGGTTCAAGCTTGGCACGCGTGCGTTCCAACCCTCGGAAATCTGTAAGGTGACGCTGATCCTGACGCTTTCCATACTTGCTTCCGAAATGGTGGACAGGGAAGGGGGCATCAAGACCCTAAAGGATCTTGGCATACTCACGCTGTATTTTGCAGTTCCTTTCGCATTGGTCGTTATTCAGCCGGATATGGGGACAGCCGTCGTCCTGCTGGCGATATTTATATGCATCCTGTTTGTTTCAAAGCTGAGCTGGAAATTTATTATCAGCGCCATAGCGGGAGCGGCAGCATTGCTGCCCCTGACGTATTTCTATGTTTTGGATGAAGATCAGAAGATGCGTATCGATATCTTTTTGGATCCATCGCTGGACGCTTCCGGAACTGGTGCGGGCATGCATGTCATACGGAGTAAGCAGGCAATCGGCTCCGGACAGATGTATGGAAAAGGGTACTTTACGGATGGTACGCTTGCGCAGTTGAAGTATGTGCCCGAACGCCATACGGATTTTATTTTCTCCGGCATTGTGGAAGGGCTTGGGTTTGTCGGCGGTACCATATTAATCGTTGCGTATTTCCTTTTGATATTCCGCTGGCTTTGGGTCGCGCTGCACGCAAAGGATCATTTGGGCACATGCATCGCCATCGGCGGTATGGGCATGCTTTTAGCACATGTATTTGAAAACATTGGCATGACAATCGGCCTTATGCCCGTTACTGGCATTCCGCTGCCGTTTGTCAGCTACGGGGGCTCAAACCTGCTTGCAAACATGATGTGCGTCGGCCTTGTGCTCAATGTCTGGATGCGCCGTCAAATACGGCGTTAGTTCGCAAATAAACGAAGATAACAGCGCATATATTGTGGTATTCGGCAAAACCATGAGAGGGGGCGCTCCCGCTTATGCAGCGTATGGATACCACGCCATTTACATCCGAGGAACTTGGCGCTGCCCCGCGCACACGTCAATTACACACGTTTTACAAGCCAAACTACAAGAAAAATACGAAAAAAGCTAACCCAAGGGTGCATGTTTCCGGACAGCTGCTTGTGAAAATCGGCATCTGCGCGGTGGCCTGCGCGCTGATATTGAGCATGAAGGCACTCAATATCCCCGGAACCGAAGAGATGGTGTCAGGTGTACGCACCGCCATCAACGAAAAATCGGACCTTGATGAAATGCTCGGCAAGCTGGAATTTGTAGAGCTGCCGGATACGCTTGAAGTATTTTCAAGCGACAGCAAGCTTGCGGTTCCTGTCAACGCGCCAAATGTCTCTGTTGAACCTGCGCAAAAATACGCCATCTGGCAGAACGCCCCGGGTGCCGAGGTGGTTGCTTCCGCTGCGGGGGAAGTACGCGCAATCGGGGAAGATACCGTAATGGGCAAGTATGTGCGTCTGATGCACGCGGGGGATCTTGAGACCATTTATTATGGGCTGGAAACCATCAACGTGGAAGAGGGGCAGCCCATTAAAAAGCGGGATACGCTAGGTATGCTTGGTGAAGACGGCATGCTTCGTTTAAGCGTGCTGCTTTCCGGAGAGCCGCAGGCTCCCGATACGTACCTTGATTTGGTCTTGCAGGGATGAGACTGTTTCATATCGGCCATACGGAAATCCGGCTGCACTGGGGCCTTGTTGTAGTGCTTGTGCTTGCGGGGATATTTGGCATGCTTGTAAGCCTGTTGCAAGCCATGCTCGCGCTTACATTGCACGAACTGTTTCATGCGATTGTCGCCCATGCGTTAGGTTATCAGATAGATGTGATTGAATTTTTGCCTTACGGAGGCGTTGCGCGGCTGTACGGGCAGGCAATGTCCAATAAGGCGGATTTTATCATAGCGCTGGCCGGCCCTTTGTGTAATTTCTTGGTCGCCGGCGGGGTGGCCTTGGCGGGCACGCTGTTGCCTGCAGCCTACTATAATCTGCAGTATTTTCTTGCGCTCAATCTTGCCCTGGCGCTGTTTAACCTAATACCGGCGCTGCCGCTTGACGGAGGACGCATGCTGCGGGCTGTACTGGGCAGCTTTTTACGCCCAAGGGTTGCCACGCTCATCACCGCTTGGCTGGGAATTGGCTGCGGCATTGCGCTTCTGGTGTTCTGCGCATACGCGTTCACGCGCGGAGCAGTCAATTTGTTCCTGCTCATCATGGGCATATTCCTCGTGCTTGGGGCAGTCAAGGAACTTCGGCAGGCACCGCAGGCGCAGCTGACTGCAATTTTAAGGCGGAAAGACGCTTTCCGTCGTGGGGAAGCCCTGCCTTTAAGGCATGTTGCGGTGCGTGAAAGTGTTTGTGCAGGATCAGCCTTGCGGCAGCTCTCCTATTCGCGGTATAATCTATTGCAGGTGCTCGATGAGGAGCTCAACATTATTGGCCAGCTTGATGAAGGAAAGCTATTATCCGGCATTGCAAGGTATGGGCAGAATGTAACAGTCGGCGCATTGTTGAAACGCTGATTGGTGAAACGTGTTGCCCCTTTTGTAGTGCGGGCGTAATTGACCGCCTATACAATTAATGTTAAAATTAAAACTGCCTATATGGCTTGGGAGGTACTTTTGAATTATTCGGCATTAGACGGCATATTAGGGACCGTTGAAAAGCCGGCACGATATACGGGCGGAGAATGGAACATGGTGACGAAGCAAAGTGCTGCCGTCCATGTAGCGCTTTGTTTTCCGGATGTATACGAGATCGGCATGTCCCACCTTGGTTCCCGCATTTTGTATCATACGCTTAATGCGCGTGAGGAGATTTTTTGCGAGCGTGTATTTGCGCCGTGGACGGATATGGAGCAGGCATTACGGGATCACGGACTGCCCCTGTTTTCTCTTGAGAGCAAGCGCCCGCTGAACACGTTTCATATCATCGGCTTTTCCCTTCTGTATGAAATGTGCTATACAAACATTCTGATGATGCTGGAACTATCCGGCATCCCCTTCCGCGCGGAACAAAGGGGAGAAGAATATCCCCTTATTCTTTGCGGCGGCCCCTGTGCGTGCAATTCAGAGCCTTTAGCCGATTTTATGGACGCTGCGCTTTTGGGAGACGGGGAAGAGCTGTTTTTAGAGGTTGTGGACGTTTACCGCGCCGCGCGGGAAAGCGGAAAAAGCAAGCGCGAAATCCTTGCTGAGCTTGCGAAGATACCCGGGGTTTATGTTCCCTCCTTCTATACGCCGCGCTATGAAGTTGAGGCATTTGTAGAACTTGTAAAAACGGAGCCCTCGGCTCCCGATACCGTAACGCGCCGCATTGTTAAGGATCTTGACGCCGTGCCTTATGTTGGCAAGCCCATTGTACCCAACCTTGGCATCGTGCATGACCGTGTAGCGCTCGAACTTTTCCGCGGCTGTACGCGTGGCTGCAGGTTCTGTCAGGCAGGGTATATTTACCGGCCTGTGCGTGAGCGCAGCAAAGAGCATCTGCTTGAGATTGCGCATGAGCTGATCGAAAGCACGGGCTATGATGAAATCTCCCTGTTTTCTTTAAGTTCGAGCGATTACTCCTGCATCCACCAACTCGTGCCTGAACTTCTTGATACCATGGAGGCGCAGCGCGTCTCTGTTTCGTTGCCTTCCTTGCGTATTGATACATTTATTAAAGAGGACCTGGAGCGCATGCAGGAGGTTCGAAAGGGCGGCCTGACGTTCGCGCCAGAGGCCGGAACCCAGCGGATGCGAGATGTCATCAACAAGGGTGTTACAGAGGCGGATCTTCTTCGCGCCGTACGCGATGCGTTTGACGCAGGGTGGACAGGCCTGAAGCTCTATTTCATGATCGGGCTTCCGACCGAAACGGATGAAGATATTTTAGGCATTGCCGACCTGGCGCGCAAAGTCAGCGCGGTGTTTTATGAGATGCCCAAGGGAAAGCGCGGCAAAGGGCTCAGGCTGACGGTGAGCGCATCTTCCTTTGTGCCAAAGCCTTTTACGCCGTTCCAATGGTTTGCGCAGGATACCATGGAGGAACTCAAACGCAAGCAGATGCTCTTAAAGAACGCAATGAAGGGCATCCGGGGAGCGGAGTTTAACTACCACGATTCCACCATCAGCGCGCTTGAAGCCGTATTCTCCAGAGGCGACAGACGTCTAAGTGGGGTATTGGAACAAGCCTACCGCCGCGGCTGCCGGTTTGATTCCTGGGCGGAGCATTTTAAGCCCATGGCATGGCAGGAAGCGTTTGAAGCCTGCGGCCTTTCTCCCGCTTATTACGCCAACCGGGAACGCCCGCTTGATGAACCGCTGCCCTGGCAGCACATGGACATGCTTGTGGAAACAAGCTATCTCAAAAAAGAATACAAAAATGCGCTGGAAGCGGCCTGCACCAAAGATTGCAGGCACGGTTGCACCGGCTGCTTTGGGAAACAATATGCGGATTATTGCAAACTTTCATAAAGGGGAGCCGGTGCGCTTCATTTCCCATTTGGATGTACTGCGTCTATTGCAGCGCGCCATGCGCAGAGCGCAGCTGCCGCTGACATTTTCACAGGGATTTAATCCCCATCCTGTTATGGGGTTTGCTTCTGCACTTGCAGTGGGATATACAAGCGACGCGGAATGGATGGATGTGGAACTGGATTCTCCTGTTGTGCCGGAAGAATTCGTTTCACGCATGAATGCGGTGCTGCCCGACGGGCTGCGCGTACTTCGGGCCATGGAAATTACGGAAAAACTGCCCACACTTACCGCGTTGCTTCAGCGGGCTGAATATGAGGTTCTGTTGTATCTGCAAACGACAGAGGATCTACAAAAGATTGCAGAAGGCATTGAACCGTTTCTTTCAGGCCCCATTGTTGTCACCAAGCGTACCAAGGGCGGCATGAAACAGGTGGATATCCGCCCACAGCTGCTCTCGCTTGACCATGCGCCCGCACCGGATACGGATTGTGCCGTGTTGTCCATTGTGGGCAAATTAAACGCAGACGGCGGTTTACAGATGGAGCTGCTGCTGCAGGCGCTCATGAAGGCCTGCGGGGCACAGGCGCGTTGGCGCGTCCATCGAAAAGCCGTATATTTTGATAAAATTGAGGTGTGAGCATGGGCACGGAAATCGCAGTGGACATCAACCCCTACCAGACGCGCGTCGTATTGCTTGAAAACGGGCAGCCCAGCGAAATATTCATTGAACGCCGCGGCCATGAACGCCTTGTTGGCAACATTTACAACGGCAGGGTGCAAAACGTACTGCCGGGCATGCAGGCTGCGTTTGTAGACATTGGCCTGGAACGCAACGCTTTTTTGTACGCAGGTGACATTCAGATTGACCGTTCGGATTTCCAGTTTGGTGATAACGGGCAGGAAATGCGTCTGCCTCCTGTGAACATTCAGGATATTGTAAAAACCGGCCAGGAGATCATGGTGCAGGTATTGAAGGAGCCCGTAGGTACCAAAGGGGCGCGGGTGACTACGCACATTACGCTCCCGGGACGTACGCTTGTTTTAATGCCCACCGTCAACTATGTTGGCGTTTCCCGCCGCATTGGGGACGAGGCGGAGCGGACACGTTTGCGTGGGATACTGGATCAGATTAAACCGGCGGAAATGGGCGTGATTGTCCGCACGGCGGCGGTAGGGAAAAGTACGCCCGAATTTGAGG
>JAEXTB010000180.1 GCA_023453725.1 Bacillota bacterium
CGGTACAAGATCAGGATAAACTCTGGGAAGGGCTTTCCGGAAACAATATCGATACCGTGGGTACCGACCACTGCTCCTTCACCATGGAACAAAAGGAGCTCGGCAAGCACGACTTTACGAAAATCCCCAACGGCGGGGCGGGCGTGCAGAACCGGGCAGCGCTTTATTATACATACGGCGTACTGACCGGGAAGCTGACGCTGGAGCAGATGGCGGCACAGCTTTCCACAAATGCTGCGCGGCTCTTCGGCATGTATCCGAACAAGGGCATCTTAAAGGAAGGTGCGGATGCGGATCTTGTCATTTGGGACCCGCGGCATGAGGAGGATATTTCCTACAAAACGCTTGCGCACAACTGTGACAATTCCCCGTATGAAGGCTTCCACGTACATGGCCGTGCACGCGATGTGCTTGTGGGCGGCGAATGGGCTGTGAAAGACGGCGGAGTTTGCCAAGAAGGGTTGGGCAGCTACGTACACCGCGGTGTATGCCAGGGGTTCCGTAAGTGATATGCGTTTGTTGGTGATCCAAACAATAGAGAAGGAGGACCCGTATGCAGACGGCAATATATAAGGGCAATATCGTACATGCGCCCGTTATGGGTGCGCTTGCCTGTGTGGAAAACGGATACCTTGTGACCGAGGATGGACGTATTGAAGGCGTTTATGAGACGCTGCCTGATCGGTTTTCAGGTGCGGCAATTGAGGATTTCTCGGATCAGCTTATCATTCCCGCATTTGTAGATATGCACCTGCATGCTCCGCAGTTTGCGATGCTGGGCATGGGGATGGATCTGCAGCTTCTGGATTGGCTCAACACTTATACATTCCCGACGGAATCCGTATTCCGCGATCCGGAATATGCGCGGGAGCTATACCGCAAACTTGCCTCGGAGCTCATCCGTGTCGGAACCACGCGGGTCTGCATGTTTTCCTCCATCCATCGCGAAAGCACGCATGTGCTGATGGAAGAACTCGAACGCGCAGGCGTCACAGGGTATGTGGGCAAAGTGAACATGGATCGGAACAGCCCGGATATTTTGCGCGAAACCGCAGAGGAATCGCTTTCTGAAACACTGCGCTGGCTGGACGAATGCGAGGGGCGCTATCAACATATTCGCCCCATGCTTACGCCGCGCTTTACGCCTTCGTGTACGGATGCATTGATGCAGGGCCTGGGCAGAATTGCGCAGGAGCGGGGGATCTATGTGCAATCCCACCTTTCTGAAAATCTCGATGAGATCGCATGGGTGAAGGAGCTTTGTCCGGACTGCGGTCAGTATTGGGAAAGCTACGACCGCTTCGGCCTGTTTGGGGAAAAGACGGTCATGGCGCATTGTGTTTATTCCGATGCCCGGGAGCGGGAAGCCATGCGCAGGCAGGGCGTCTGGGTGGCCCATTGCCCGGATTCCAATATCAACATCGCAAGCGGCATTGCACCCATCCGCCGGATGCTTGGGGAAGGTCTGCATGTAACGCTGGGCTCGGATATTGCTGGCGGCGCGCGCCTCTCCATGATGGATGTCGCGACAGAAGCGATCCGTACCTCCAAACGGCATTGGCTGGATACGGGCAAGCAAGAAGCGTTTTTGACCGTAGCGGAAGCGTTCTATCTCATTACCTCCGCCGGGCAAAATTACTTTGGCGCGGGTCCCGGGTTCCAGAAGGGAGATATGCTGCACGCGCTTGTCCTCAATGACAGCGCTTTCCCACAACGGAATCTCTCACTGGCGCAGCGGCTTGAGCGCATTATGTATCTTTCTGAAGGGCGATGCATTGCGGCGCGCTTCAGTGAAGGTAGAAGGGTTGGCTAAGTCACAAAAGCCTGCAGCTTTTGCGCGTTTTTGATGGTTGGCCAAGCGACTTGAACACAAAACGTCCGATTTGACGCGCATGCCGCCAAACCGGACGTTTTTTTTGTACCGCATAGGGAGAAGGACCGTGGCGCTGTTGCCCTAAGGTGTTTTCCCCATGCTTTCATATGGAAAGAGTTCAGGGTAAATATGTGATTCGTCAAATAATGTCCGGCATCCGGGCGTTTTTTGATTGAAACAGGGGGCACTCGATCTTTTCCGGCTTCATGCTTTCCCCTTCCCATGCTATAATGAAAAGAGATGATTGGAGGGGGAAATCTTTGGATCTTTCGAAACTGAACAGGGAGCAGCAACAGGCTGTTGAGTGCGTTGAGGGGCCGCTTTTGGTGCTGGCGGGCGCGGGCTCCGGCAAGACGCGCGTGCTCACCAGCCGCATTGCACATTTGATTGCGGATTGCGGCGTGCGGCCGTGGAATATATTTGCGCTTACATTCACCAACAAGGCGGCCAGGGAAATGCGCGAGCGCACCGAGGCATTGGTGGAGGAAAACGCATCCGATCTTTGGGTGATGACATTTCATAGCTTCTGTGCGCGCATATTGCGCCGGGAAGCGGAACATATCGGCTACGAAAAAAGCTTTGTCATATATGACGACGCGGATCAGTTGACCATCTATACGGAGATCATCAAAAAACTGGAGCTGGACGACGATAAATTCCCCAAGCGCCTCTTGCGTGAGCGCATCAGCCAGGCGAAAAACCAAACGACGGATGTGGAAGCGTATTTAAAAGACGACGCGTTTGGCGACATTTATCAAAAGGTGTACAAGCTCTACGAAAAAAAGCTCAAGGCGAACAACGCCATGGACTTTGACGACCTTTTGCTAAAGACGCTGGAGGTGTTTGAGAAAAACCCGGATGTGCTTTCGCGTTACCAGCAGCGGTTTCAATATGTGCTGGTGGACGAGTATCAGGATACCAAT
>JAEXTB010000209.1 GCA_023453725.1 Bacillota bacterium
ACGCAATATGATACCCTGCTTAATTCCTACGTGCAGCAAGCCACCGCAAACGGTTCGGCCAACGCAGAAACCCTGGGAAAACAGCAGTTTGAAGCCGCGCTAAAAGCCGAAGGCTACACGGCAAAGACGTTCCTGAGCGAGCTTGAAGAGGATATGCAAAAATCCACAATCACCGGAAAGCTTGAGGACAGCATCAAATCCACGGTGACTCTGACGGAGGAAGACGCGAAAGCCCGTTATGACACGGAATTGGGCGAGCAGCGCACAGCTTATACGAGCGATCCGGCAGCTTTTGAGGCAGCGCAAAGCGCCTATGAAGCCGGCACCGGTACTATGCCGCTATATGTCCCCGAAGGCTATGTCCGTGTTAAGCATATCCTTGTGGACGACGAAGCCACCGCCAACGATCTTGTGAAGCGGATCGACGCGGGCGAAGATTTTGACGCGCTGATGGCGGAATACGGTACCGACCCCGGCATGCAGGCCGAACCCAACAAGACGCTTGGTTACCTGCTTGGTGAAAGCACCAGCTTTGTGCCGGAGTTTAAGGCGGCAGGGCTCGCGCTCGTTAACGTGGGCGATCATTCTGCCCCGGTCAAGAGCCAGTTTGGCTACCATATTATTAAACTCGTTGAAAAGCTGCAGAGCGGCGACCGTGCGTTTGAAACCGTAAAGGACGCGTATATGGCAGGAACGCTGCAAACGCTCAAGCAGGAGGCATACGAAGCGGAGGTGGAGCGCTGGACGCAGGAGGCCGAAATCGTCAGCTACGTCGGCCGCATCCGCAGCCTAGGCGCAGCAGTTACCGCAACCCCGTAATAAAGAACAGGAGGTCTCATCGTGCGCGAGCTTCAAATGGGCGTGTACCGATTGTATGACGCAAAGACAAGCGAAAGTTTTGTAGGCTTCAGCCGCAATCTTGCGGGCATAAAAAAGCGCCTTTTGTTTGAATTGAAGCTCAACGCTTGCCCGTATACCGACATGCAGCGGCGATACAACCAATGCGGCGGCCTTTCTTTTGAAGTGCTTCATACTTATGAGCCGCCAAATGGTGAAACAGACGAGGAACTCGACGCGCACCTGCTCGGTCTTCTAGAGCATTACCGGCAACAATATGCCTCAAAACCGATTCGGTGATAACCTTTTTGAGACTTCAACATACTTCCCCCCGTGTGCGAATAAGTATTGTAAAAACGCGCAACGGGGGGAATTTTATGTTACACAAAAAACGCTATGCGCCGGCGGTACTCGCGTTGTGCTTGCTGCTGGCATTGCTGCTGAGCGCCTGCTCGACCGGTGTATTCTCCGAAAAAGAACAGGAGCAGCCCGTGGATTCCGATGCCGGATTCCGACGCACCGTACTCTATTTCCAAACTGACGACGGCCTGATGGTTCCCGTCATGAAGCTGCTGCCGTGGGAGGAAGGCATTGGCCGCGCCGCCCTCAATCAGCTTGTGGATACGGAGGAAAACCAGATTTCCGCAGCCGCAATGGGCCTCAAGAACGTCGTGCCGCAGGGCGTGAGCTTTGTGCTTTCCATTTCGGACGATGCGGTGGCCACATTAAATATTCAGGACCTGCCCAAACTGGAAAGCGCGGAAGCCGAACAGGCGCTTGTGACCGCCGTGGTCAATACGCTCACGGAATTCCCGAGCATTGACCAGGTGCAATTGAAGTTTGACGGCAAAATCAAAAGCAAGCTTGCGCACGGCACCAGGGTAAAGGACGTCATGCGCGCGCTGCCCATGAATGAGGAGCCGATGCCTGTGACTGCCACCGGTGAAGAACTGGCCTACAACGTACAGCTGTACTTCCCCAACCAGTCCGGCAGCCTGCACGTCCCCGTCACGCGCTCGATCGCGCAGGAGCCGGATCTTGAAGTCGCCATGCGTGAACTCGTGTCCGGCCCTGTGGACAATGCCCTGCTCGGTTGCTTCCCGGAAGGAACACAGGTGCTCTCCGCTTCCATTGTGGACGATACGGCCACTGTGAATTTCTCTAAGGAGTTTACCGCCATTTCCGATACGCCCGATCTTGAGGAGCTTGCACTGACCTGCATGCAGTTGACCGCGAAGCAGTTTGGCGCCGTCGCCTCTTTGCAGGTGCAAGTAGACGGCAAGGACTTTGACGGTGCGGCGGCCGAAACCATGGCAATGCCCTCTTATGTAAACGAATTCCGTTAATCCCTGTACGTCCCGGCCATCCATGCACAACGTCCCCGTTGCCTGCCAGAAGGCCACGGGGACGTTGTGTACGCGTTTTCCCTCTTTTTTATACGAAATGACCGTGTTATACTAAGAAAAACCGTGTGGGGAGGTTCATTTCTTGTATACATGGGATAAATGGGACATCCGCTTTATGGACCTGTGCAAATCTATCGCCAACTGGTCGAGCTGTTATCAGGAAGGGCGAAAAATCGGGGCCATCATCGTAAAAAACAAGCGCATCCTCACCACGGGCTATAACGGCGCTCCGGCGGGCATCAAAAGCTGCGTGGAACGCGGCGAATGCCTGCGCAGAAAGCTCAACATCCCGTCGGGAACCCGGCATGAGCTGTGCTATGCCATCCATGCGGAGCAGAACGCCATCATTCAGGCGGCAAAGCTCGGCATTTCCATAGAAGGTGCAACGCTGTACTGCACGCACCAGCCCTGCGTGATCTGCGC
>JAEXTB010000231.1 GCA_023453725.1 Bacillota bacterium
AAACAAGTCTTCATCCACTTCGCGCTCAATGTACCCAATCCGGTCAATCGCCTGGCCTAGCACGCGGTCTTTCTTTTTTAGATAATCGAGTTCCTTTTCTCCGTATGGATAATACAAGCGCTTACCCTCCTTGTTTGGAACAGCGTATCACAAAAAGAGGGAATTTTCTTCTTGTTTTTCCCTCATTCATTTTCATATAACGCAGGAAAACGCTATTTGTGGGGCGGGCAGGCCGAGGCAAACCGTACAAACTGGTGACAGATGGTCGCCCTGTCATTTTCGCTATAAAGAAAATGGCCCGATTCCGGCAAGAGGATCATATCGGCTTGGACGGGGCTGCGCAGCGCCGCAGCGACGGATCGTTGACTGACCCATTCATCTTTTTGGGAATGAAGGATTGCAAGCGGTACGGTAAGCTTGTTTAGTCCCCTCCGGGCTTTTCTGCTGAGTGCCGAGAGGTCGATCATGCGGGGAACTAACCTTGGCGCGTTCCATAGGGTAATTCCGTTCACGCTGCAACTTGTGCGTGCGGCCTCGGTGTACGCATCCCGTTTGCCGAGGCCTGTGACGTGCTTCCAATTGGTGTGCATGCCCTTTCGTGAAACACGCAAGTGCAGCGGTAGCGCAATGGCGAATATGCCGCAGATGCCGCGGGCGTCCCGAAGCGCAGCGAGTATGCTCAAGAGTCCGCCCATAGAATGGCCTACAAGCAATATGCTTTCATATTCCTCTCTCAGCCGGTCAAGTTCCGCCTGGACATACGCTTCCCAATGGCTCCGGCTGCTGGAGAAGAATGTGCGGCAATCGCCGCCATGACCCGGCAGCAAAAGCGCATGCCTATCGAACCCTGCGGCCTGCGCTGCGGGCAGTAAAAAATCAAATTGCTGTGGGCCGCCTAAAAACCCGTGCAGGAATACGGCAACTTTTTTGGATGGATTGCGCAATGGGGCTCCTTACTGCTTTTTTAGAAACAAGCGGTGCTGCTTTTATTGCGCCTTTACCGCTGGCAGGGCTTTCATGGCGCAATTTGTCCACATCCCATTCTAACATGCGCGCGTACTCTGCTCAAATTTAAAACGGAAGATGGCTGCCCTGCTTTTTGATGGACGTTTGCAATGCTGAAGGCAGAGAAGAGTTCCGAATGCACAATTTGCGACAAAATAAGAAATCGATTTCAAGAAATTGGTTTTTGAAAATATACGGGATCACAAATCGAACACGTGAGAGATGTTGAGATATTAGAATATTGAGACCCAAATTTTGAAAAAGAGTCTTGCATCCTGATTAGAAGCAATGATATAATAACTTCGAAATAAGAAACCGATTTCGAAGAAGCGATATCTACAACTTACTCCTTTCACCCAAGACTATCTTTCACTTTGCCACACTTGCATTTAGCCATGAAAACAGGCCTTCGTACAAAGCGGTACAACAGTTTGGTCGATGAACCAAACCCTAAATACCCTGTTTGGCATCTCCAAATATCCAAGGTCAGGTATTCATCCCCAACAACAAAATAGAAAAGGAAGGAACAGTCATGAAGAAGATCATTGCAGTTACAATGGCCTGCCTTATGCTCTTTGGGCTGCTGACTGGCTGCACGCCGACAGCTCCCGCCGAAGGCACAACGCCCGAATCTCCGGCGGCGCCCGCCTCCCCTGAATCGCCCGAAGCTCCCGCGGCCCCTGCGGAAGAAGCGCCCCTGACCGGCAAACTTGTCATCTGGTCGTTTACCAACGAACTGAAGACATTTGCAACCGCGTTTAAAGAAAAGAACCCCGGTGTGGAAGTCGAATATGTCATGGTTCCCATGACCAACGGCGAGTTTCAGACAAAAATCCAGGCCGCCATCGCCAGCGGCGATGTGCCTGACGCCATTGCGCTGGAAGCTTCTTTTGTAAAGTCCTATGTGGAAAGCGACTTTTTGATGGACCTGAACGATCTGTTGCCAATCGCGAAGGAACTTGGCACCTACCAGTCCACCATCGATGTCGGTACGTTTGACGGCGTGACGAAGGCATTCTCCTACCAGGCAACGCCGGGTGCACTGTTCTATCGCCGCAGCCTTGCAAAGGAATACTTCGGCACGGACGATCCTGCCCAGATGCAGGGAATCCTTTCCGATATGACAAAGTTCACGGACGCAGCCAAGGTCGTCCATGACAAATCAGCCGGCAACACCTACATGGTGTGTTCGCCTATGGACTTTGCCAAGATCTATTATCCCAACCGCCAGCAGCCCTGGGATGTGGACGGCAAGTTCGTAATCGACCCGAGCATTGAGGACCTCTTTGAAGTTGCAAAAACCTTCCGGCAGAACGGCTATGAAGCCCAGGCCGTGCAATGGCAGGAAGGCTGGTTTGCTGGCATGAACGACTCTCTTGTGGACGCGCAGGGCAATGCCAAGCAGGTGTTCTGCTACTTCCTCCCCACATGGGGCCTCCCCTATGTGCTTGCGCCCAACGCAAAGCCCAAGGAAGCTGACGGCGTAACAAGCGGCAAGGATACTTCCGGTGACTGGGCCTGCATTACCGGCCCCATGCCCTATCAGTGGGGCGGCACCTGGGTTGGCGCCATGAAGGACGCCGCAAACCCCGAGCTTGCAAAGGAATTTGTCAAGTTCGTGGCGCTCAATGAAGAAACCCTCAAAAACTGGGCGCTGGGTACCTATACCAACGAATATCTCAAGAAGATTGATCCCAGCGTTGGCGACGAGCTTGCACAGGCCCCGGGCGATTTCGTATCCAGCCAGAAGGTGGTTGAGGAAATTCTCCCGCAGTTTGACAGCTCCGAAACCAGCAAATTCCTCAACGGGCAAAACTCCTACAAGGGATTTGCTGAAGCCGCTCCCGCTGTAAGCGCAAAGCTGATGCAGGGCATTGACGACGCGGTGGACCGCGCGCTGGTAGACGTGCTCACCAATTATGCCGCGGGCAACACCACCAAGGAAGAGGCTATGCAGGCATTGAAAGACGCTGTTAAGAACGCGTTGCCCGATCTGATTGTAGAGTAAAAATCCTTTATCCACGGGTTCGTCCTCCTACGAAAGTCTGCGGCATGGCTATGCTGTACCGCAGGCTTTCCCCAATGAAAACCAAGATTTTTACATGGACTTGGCCTTCTGGAATATGCACAAAGAGGAGGTATCCGCTTGACCAGCACAGATCAAAGCATACCGAAAAAACGTGGGTTTGGGATAGAACGAAACCACTTCGGCTATATTTTTTTGATTCCGTTTATTTTAGGGTTTCTGGTGTTCGGATTGTATCCGCTGCTCAACACGTTCTATTTGAGCTTGACCGATAAGATGCTCATGGTCAAGAGTTCCGGCGATTTCATCGGGCTTGAGAATTTCAAGGCGCTGTTTGCCGATGCGTTTTTCTTGAAAGCCCTCGGCAATACATGGATTATCTGGATGTTGAACTTCATTCCGCAGCTTGGCATCGCCATGCTGCTTTCCGTCTGGTTTACAAATCTCAGGCTGCGGATACGCGGC
>JAEXTB010000255.1 GCA_023453725.1 Bacillota bacterium
CGAACGTATTGCCGTTCAATCCGGAAAATATGCCGGGCACAAGCTGGCATTTGGCGTTCAATACGGCCGCAAGTTTTGTAAGCAACACCAATTGGCAAGCATATTCGGGGGAAAGCACGCTTTCTTACCTGACGCAGTTTTTGGGGCTGACTGTACAAAATTTTGTTTCCGCTGCAACGGGCATCGCCGTGTTGTTTGCGTTAATACGCGGATTTATCCTGAAGCAAAAAAATACGTTAGGGAGTTTCTGGACCGATCTTGTAAAGACGACGCTCTATATCTTGATCCCTTTGTCCTTTGTGGTGGCGCTACTCTTGGTTTCGCAAGGCGTTGTACAGACGCTTGACCCTTACCACGAGGTCGCTACATTGGAGGGCGGGCTGGCGCAGGTGCTGCCGCTGGGGCCTGCGGCAAGTCAGGTCGCCATCAAGCAGCTTGGAACAAACGGAGGCGGGTTTTTCGGTATGAATTCGGCATATCCGTTTGAAAACCCCACGCCTCTCTCTAACCTGGTACAAACGCTCTCCATCCTGCTCCTTCCTGCCGCGTTATGCGTAACATTCGGTAAAGCGGTGCATGACGCAAAGCAGGGGCGTTCCATCTATGCGGCCATGATGATTTTATTCATCCTTTGCCTAATCGGCGTAACGGCCAGCGAGCAGTATCTTGCACCGGCCTATACGGGTGTAACCTACGCGGGCAATATGGAAGGGAAGGAAGTCATGCATGGCGTGGGAGCGTCCTCCCTCTGGGCCACGACCACCACCGCCGCCTCCAACGGCTCTGTCAATGCCATGCATGACAGTTTCACGCCGCTTGGCGGTTTGATTCCCATGTTTTTAATGCAGCTTGGAGAAATCGTGTTCGGAGGTGTGGGCAGCGGGCTATACGGCATGCTTGCGTTTGTGCTGCTCACCGTATTCATTGCCGGTCTTATGGTTGGCCGGACGCCGGAATATCTGGGTAAGAAAGTAGAAGCGTTTGATATGAAGATGGTCTGCCTGATTGTCCTTGTACCTCCGCTATTTACCCTGATCGGTACAGCCCTTGCCGTTATGAACCCGGATGCGGCGGGCTGGCTGACGAATTCTAGCGCACACGGATTCTCGGAAATTCTGTACGCGTATTCTTCGATGGGTAACAATAATGGCAGCGCGTTCGGCGGATTTGCCGCTAACACCGTGTTTACTAACGTTGTGGGCGGCGCCATTATGCTTGTTTCACGGTTTGTTCCCTTGGGTGCGGCGATATTTCTAGCAGGGAATATGGCAAAGAAAAAGACGGTTGCGTCCAGCGAAGGAACGCTATCTACCAGCAACGGCATGTTTGTGGGTCTGCTGATTGCCATCATCCTGATCGTTGCGGCACTGAGCTTTGTGCCTGCGCTTGCGCTGGGACCCATTGCGGATTACTTTACAACACGTTGACCGAGGGTAAAAGAGATGAACACAAAAACCAAAAATCAAGGGATATTTATAGATGCGCTGCGCCAGTCCTTTGTAAAGCTTGCGCCCAAAGTACAGGTGAAAAACCCTGTCATGTTTGTTGTATATATTGGCGCCATCATGACGACCGTGCTCTACTTTCTTTTCTTTGTGGGAATACATGATGAAAGCGCGGGGTATACGCTGGCGATTGCACTGATATTGTGGTTTACCGTATTGTTTGCGAATTTTGCGGAAGCCATTGCGGAAGGGCGCGGGCGCGCCCAGGCGGACAGCCTCCGCAGTGCCAGAAAAGACGTCAAGGCAAAGAAATTGAAATCCGCCTCGAATACGGAGGACTATGTAGAGGTACTTTCCAAGTCCCTCAAAAGGGGGGATATTGTCTATGTTGTGGCCGGAGAGCAGATCCCAATGGACGGCGATGTGATTGAAGGCGCGGCTTCCGTTGATGAAAGCGCAATTACGGGGGAATCTGCGCCAGTAATCCGCGAATCGGGCGGGGACCGCAGCGCGGTCACCGGCGGCACAACGCTTGTGTCCGACTGGCTGATTATTAAGGTTACAGCCGAAGCGGGTGAAAGTTTTTTAGATAAGATGATCGCCATGGTGGAGGGGGCTTCCAGAAAAAAGACGCCCAACGAAATCGCGCTGCAAATCCTTCTGGTAACTCTGACGATCATATTTGTGCTGGTAAGCGCTACTTTGCTGCCGTTTTCGGCTTTTGCAAGCAGCCAGGCAGGGGCAGGAGCGCCGATCTCCGTTACAAACGTCATTGTGCTGCTTGTCTGCCTGGCTCCCACTACCATTGGCGCGCTGCTTTCCTCCATCGGTATCGCCGGGATGAGCCGTCTCAATCAGGCGAATGTACTCGCCATGAGCGGGCGTGCCATTGAGGCAGCTGGGGATGTGGATGTGCTGCTGCTGGATAAAACAGGCACCATCACGTTAGGCAATCGACAGGCGAGCGAATTCCTACCCGTAAAGGGAGTAACGGAGCAGGAACTGGCCGATGCCGCGCAACTCTCCTCCATTGCGGATGAAACCGCCGAGGGACGCAGCATTGTGGTACTGGCCAAAGAAAAGTTTGGAATTCGCGGCCGGGATATGTCCAAGCTGCAGGCGACGTTTATCGAATTCAGCGCAAAGACAAGGATGAGCGGCATTGATTATCAGGGAAACGAAATCCGCAAGGGCGCTGCCGAGGCGGTGAAGGGATACGTCCTGCAAAAGGGCGGGCGTTACCCGGAAGAATGCGATACAATCGTGAAGCGCGTTGCCGGAATGGGCGGAACGCCGCTGGTAGTGGCGCAAAACGGACGGGTGCTCGGTGTTGTGTATTTAAAGGATATTGTCAAAAATGGCGTCAAGGAGCGGTTTGAAGACCTCAGGAAAATGGGAATCAAAACAATCATGATCACTGGGGATAACCCCATGACCGCAGCCGCCATTGCAGCGGAAGCCGGTGTAGACGATTTCTTAGCCGAAGCCACACCGGAAGCAAAGCTGACGCTTATTCGGGATTATCAAGTAAAAGGTCATTTGGTAGCCATGACTGGGGACGGAACAAATGATGCACCGGCGCTTGCGCAGGCAGACGTTGCCGTCGCCATGAATACGGGCACGCAGGCCGCAAAAGAAGCGGGGAACATGGTGGATCTAGACTCCAACCCCACCAAGCTCATCGATATTGTGCGCATCGGTAAGCAACTGTTGATGACGCGGGGGTCGCTGACGACGTTCAGCGTAGCGAATGATGTGGCAAAGTACTTTGCCATCATACCGGTGCTGTTCTTCACCATCTATCCAGAGTTAAGTACCCTGAACTTTATGGGGCTGACCAGCACGTCAACCGCGATGCTTTCGGCCATCATCTACAACGCGCTGATTATCATTGCGCTGATTCCTCTGGCGCTCAAAGGCGTCAAATACCGAGAATTGCCTGCGGGAAAACTTTTAAAGCGCAACCTGCTTATTTATGGCCTGGGCGGGCTTGCGGCTCCGTTTGCGGCGATTAAAGCCATAGATGTCATATTGACTGCCTGCGGTATTCGATAAGGAGAATGTACCATGAAAAGGTTCACAAGCATATTGAAGCCTGCGCTCCTCTGTTTTGTTATTTTGATGCTGCTGTGCGGCGTTGTGTATACGGGGGCGGTCACGGGTGTGGCTCAGCTGATGTTCCCAAATGAGGCAAACGGGAGCGTTATCGCCGTCACGTTGAAGGACGGTTCGAAAAAGGAATACGGTTCCAGGCTGATCGCCCAGGAATTTACCAAGCCTGAGTATTTGATCGGGCGGCCTTTGGGTACGACCAATCTTTCCCCCACAAGTGCAGAGCAAAAGGCACTTGTACAGGAACGTATCGACTGGTGGCATGCGTTTGATCTCGATAACTCAACCGAAATTCCGTTGGATCTTGTGACGGCCTCGGGCAGCGGGGTGGACCCGCATATTACACCTGAAGCCGCGGAATACCAGGTGAAACGGATCGCGGCTGCAAGGGGAATAGAAGAGGAAGCGGTCAGAAACGTCATTCAGGACTATACAAAAGGGCGGTTCTTAGGCGTATTCGGGGAGAGGGCCGTCAATGTGCTGCAAGTGAATCTCGCACTGGACGGCCTGCTCTAATTTGAAAGCTGCGAGTGCCGTAGTATAATCTCAATAGGGTGGTGGTTGGATGGAAAAGCAGGAAAGACGTCCCGATCCGGATGCCATTTTGGAGCAACTGCGCGGCGAGAAAGAAGGCGGGCAGGGCAAACTGAAAATTTACTTTGGCTATGCGGCGGGCGTGGGAAAGACCTATGCCATGCTCGATGACGCGCGCGAGCAGTATAGAAACGGCGTGGATGTACTGGTTGGGTATGTGGAGCCCCACACAAGGCCGGAGACCATGAAACTGATGGAAGGACTCCCGGCCTTGCTGCCTCGTTCGATAGAATACCGGAATATCGAACTAAAGGAATTCGATATTGACGCCGCTTTACGGCGTAGGCCAAAGCTGATATTGGTGGATGAGCTTGCCCACTCGAACGCCGAAGGCGTACGCAACCGCAAGCGGTACCAGGACATTGAGGAACTATTAAATGCGGGAATTGACGTATATACCACCGTTAACGTCCAGCATATTGAAAGCCTCAATAATATCATTGAAGACATCACCAAAGTAAGCGTGCGGGAGACGGTGCCGGATTTCATATTTGACCGGGCGGATACCGTAAAGCTTGTTGACATTGACCCGGAAGAGCTTCTGCGCCGTTTTGAAGAGGGAAAAATCTACCGGCCGGAGCGCGCGCAGACGGCGATGCACAACTTCTTTACCAAGGAGAACTTGCGGCTTTTGCGCGAGGTTGCTGTGCGCAAGGTTGCGGATAGAATCAGCTACGAGAATCACGAGCGGCATCTGTCCGATAAAATGGCAAACGTCAAGCTGCTTGTATGCATTGGCGCATCCCCATCCTCCTCACGCTGTATCCGCTGGACTGCCCGGGCGGCAGAAGCCTTTCATGCTCCGTGGGCAGCCGTGTATGTGGAAACCATCGAAAGCGAATACCTGACCAACGAACAGAAAAAGAATATCCGCGCCAATATGGAATTGGCAGAACAAATGGGGGCGGAAATCGTTACATTGTCTGGCCATGATATTGCGGTTGCCGTGGCCGAATATGCCAAACTTTCAGGTATCACCAACATTGTAGTCGGCAAAAGCAGGAATAAAAAGACCATCAGGAACCTGTTTGATACAGATTTTGAGGATAAGCTGATTTCACTTTTGCCCAGCATAGAGGTGCATATTATTCCTGGGCAAAGCGTGCGGCGGACCTACAAAAAGCCAAGGAGATTTGAATGGCCCCACCATTTCAGCTTGACATGGAAAGACACCATCATGACGGTGGGGTTTCTGGTTGCGGCTACGCTTCTTTCGTTTGGGTTAAGATATCTCAATATTGCCGATCAGAATGTAATTATGGTATACATTCTTTCAGTACTGCTCATATCAAGAGCCACAGACGGATATCTGTCCAGCATCATCGCCTCTGTGCTGAGCGTACTTTGCTTCAACTTCTTTTTTACCGCCCCGTATTATACGTTCAACGCCATACAGCCCGGTTATCCTGTCACGTTTCTCATTATGCTGATTGCGGCGTTGATTACGAGTACGCTGACCGTCAAAATCAAGACGCAGGCACGGCTTGCCGTCCAGCGGGAGCGCCGGACGGACGTGCTGTATGAGATCAACAAAAAACTCCTTGCTACGCGTGAGCTTGACAATATTGTGGAGCTGATCAACGAATACGTTGTCAACCTCTTTGGCCGCTCCGTCATCCTATATACAGTCGACCCGGAGCAGGGCGCGAACGGCAGCTTCCAGCAGGCGGAAGGGGAAGGGGACGACTCCTTTTTACAATCCGCCGATGAACAGGCGGTTGCCCATTGGGTGTTTGTCAACCAAAAGCGTGCAGGCGCTGGCACGGATACGCTCATGGGCGCTGGAGCGTTTTATATGCCTGTGATTTCCTCCCGCAGGGTACTTGCCGTGGTCGGGATTTCGTGCCTGAAAGGGAATTTAGACCATGGGGGCCGCCTGTTTCTGCGGATGATTGCCTCCCAGCTTGCCATGGCGCTCGAACGGCAGCGGCTTTCCGACCAACAGCGTGAAATACTGGTGGAGGCCGAAAAAGAGAAAATGCGCAGCAATCTGTTGCGTGCTATCTCGCATGATCTGCGTACGCCTCTTGCCGGAATTCTGGGGGCCAGCGCCACCATCCGCGAAAACGGGAAAGAGTTGGACGAAGCCACATTTGATAAACTTATCGTAAGCATACAGGAGGAATCCCAGTGGCTGATCCATATCGTTGAAAATCTCCTCTCCGTCACCCGCATCAACGCGGGCGGCTCTAAAGTTACAAAAACACCGGAGGCCGGGGAAGAAGTGGTAGCGGAGGCAGTCGGTCGCGTAAAGCGGCGGTTTTCAAACAGAGCCATATCCGTACAGGTCCCGGATGAACTTCTGGAGGTACCCATGGATGCTACATTAATTGCGCAGGTGCTGATCAATCTGCTAGAGAATGCCGTTCAGCATTCGCCCGAAGAGTCAGAGGTGACCGTAAGACTCAAAAGAATAGAAGACACCGCAGTGTTTGAAGTGCTGGACAGCGGCACGGGCATTCCAAAGGAAGATTTGCCGTATCTGTTTGAAAGCTATGTGCCGCATGGCGACAAGCCCTCCGATTCTTCGCGCGGAATGGGGATTGGCCTTTCCATTTGTATGTCCATTATCAAGGCGCACAATGGAAAAATGGAAGCAGAGAACAGAAAGGAAGGCGGTGCGGTGTTTCGATTTGCACTGCCCTTGGAAGGGGGTACCGTCATATGATTGCCAAGCCGCTTATTCTGATTGTGGAGGACGACGAGACCATCGCAAGTTTTATTTCCGCGGCCCTCACCGCCAACAATTATTCTGTGGTCAAGACATCGAAAGGCAAGGAAGCGCTGGAACTGACAGCCTCCCATGTACCCGATCTTATTCTGCTGGACTTGGGGCTGCCGGATATGGACGGTATAGAGGTGCTAAAAAGCGTCCGCAAATGGTCGCGCCTACCCATCGTCATCGTGTCGGCGCGCGGATATGAGCGGGAAAAGGTTCAGGCGCTGGACCTTGACGCGGATGATTATATTGTAAAGCCCTTTGGAACATCGGAACTGCTTGCAAGAATACGCACGGCGCTGCGGCACAGCGCAAGGGCGGCGGAGGGAAACTCCCCAGTCAGCCATGCGGTGAAAATCGGAGAACTCGAGATAGACAATAACAAGCGCATCGTCACGCTTGCGGGGAAGAATATCCACCTCACGCCCATCGAATATAAAATACTTGTCCTGCTTTCACAAAACGCGGGCAAGGTGCTCACCCACGATTTTATCATCCGGGAGATATGGGGACCGTACGCGAACGAAAGCCACACGTTGCGGGTCAATATGGCCAATATCCGCAGAAAGGTGGAAAGAAACCCGGGCGAGCCCAAATATATCTTAACCGAGATGGGCGTCGGCTACCGGATGGTCGAAGAAATGCCGCAACCGTAGCGGGCTCTCTGTTAAGGAGATATTAATGTATTTTTTGGGTTTTCGTATATAGACATTTATGTATAGACAATTATGGTTTTAGCTCCAAACCGAAAGCATTCTGAGCTGCTATTAAACATAGTGCGAAGTTCACTTCAGGGCGCTGGGAGAAACATAATCGGAAGTGCATTTCATCGCCCGGGGCTAAACATAATGGGAAAGTTGAAATTCTAGCTTTCGGATAATGAGAATGGTTGTGGCAACAGTCATAGGGTCATGTGCAAAAAGTGCGGTTTTTAAGCAAGGGCATATCCTCTTTGAAAAGAAGGCGGGTTTGTGTATTCGCTTGAAAAAATTTATAATAGCTATATGGGCGGATGGTAACATTCAAGCTCTTACGCGGGAGAACAGCATGATTCTTTATGATTATCTGCAAAGGCCCAAACCTTTTGAAAGAGCCGCCAGCATCTGGACAGACCCTTTTATTGCGCCACAGATGCTAAGAGCGCATCTTGATCCTGATACCGATGCGGCTAGTTATCGTCCCAAGCGCATAGAAAACACATGTACCTATCTCTATCAGCAATTGAAATTGGTGCCCGGCGCTGCGTTGATTGACCTGGGTTGTGGACCGGGTTTATATGCCGAGCGTTTTGCGCGAAAGGGGATAAAAGTAACTGCCTTTGATATATCGGAAAGTTCAATTACATATGCTCGAGAACAAGCAAAACAGAGCAGTCTTGATATCACATATAGTTTACACAATTATTGTCAGCCTTTTGGTACGGATTTCGTTGATGCAGCCATACTAATATGGGAAGATTATGGTGTTCTAAGCCCTGTCGAAAGGAACGCGGTACTGCATAATGTTTTCGTCGCTTTACATAGTGGCGGAAGGTTTGCATTGGACGTTGCGACAGATAATAGACTGTCCATTCTGGATGAAACCGCAAAATGGAATACCTATGATTCGGGATTTTTCAGGCCGCATCCGCATGTTGTACTCGAAAAAACATGGATTTTTCCCGAGGAGCATGCGTATTGTGAAACGAGCGTGGTGGTTGATGATAAAGTTTCTGTCTATCATAATCATCTTGCTGTCTTTAGCCCGGAGAGAATAAAAGAAGATTTGGAAATGAACGGGTTTCGTATAGTAAGCCTAACAGGCAACCTCGAAGGGAAACCATATAGCGATGATAGTTTGCAAATAGGCGTTGTTGCCTACAAACCATAATTGGCACAAATTCTTTGTCCAAATGTTTAGATAGACATATTCACTTAGTTCGTTTCATTGCGCCGCTGATAAACATTATGCAAATTCACTTTATCATGCCGGGATAAACATAATGTGAAGTCCACCGTCTTAGCCGTGTAATAAACATAATGCGAAGTTAAGGGGGAAAGTTATTTTCGCAATCTTTGCCAGGCGGTTGGACGAAATAAACTTATAGAAATTTCGCGCTCAAATCACCTTTCGTAGAATTAAATATCACACATTAATTTTTGTCTCCACTGGCTTTGATCTTTTTACCGGATAAATTAGGACTCCATAGAAAAATGAAAGTGTTTCACCATAACCCATTGACATCAATATCCCGATGACGATGCCGCCACTTTTTAGTTTGCGTGTTCTTTCGTGGAGCATTAAGAATTCGATCCTTTCATGCTCTAGCTTTTGACTACTATATTAATAATAACTAAATTTTAAGCTCGTAGGGCGAAGTCTTTATGCCGGTGGCGTGCCTGGCCGCCTTCCCCAAGCGGAAGCACGACCTTCAAGGTGAACAAATCATCCTTCGCCTCGAAAGAGCAGTAACCGGCGTACTTCTCCACAATTAACTTGATACTTTTGACGCCGAAGCCATGCCCAGGCCGGCAACTTTCCGGCAATTCGTCCCGCATTTTGACGGTTCCCCGGTAAGGGTTGCTGATATAGATGAGCAGCTTATCCTTATGGGGCTGGCAGTTGAAGCGCACCGTTGGCCGCGCATCTTCATTCATTTGTGCGGCTGCTGTAACGGCGTTCTCCAGACCGTTGGATAAGAGTGCGCACAGCTCCGTATCCGAAAGCGGCAGGGCGGCGGGGATGGTTGCTTTTGCGCTGAACATCACATCCCGCTCCTTTGCCCTCGTGGCAAAATAGGACAATATCAAATTGACGGAGTTGTTTTCGCAGTACTGGACCGGCACGATTGTATCGATTCCGTTCTGCGTTTGCCGAATGTACTCGCCCGCCTTGGAAATTTCTCCGGACTCAAGATAGCCGCTCAAAAGGGATAAGTGATGCCGCATATCGTGCCGGTAGATTGCCGTCTGCTGCTGCACCTGCTGCAATGCGTAAATTTCGTTTTTCGCTCGTTCCGACTGCGCTGCAAGCATGGTGTTGTCGATTTCCAATTGATTGCGCTGCTGCACTTCCGCATGGTATATCGAAACGAACAACACATAAAAGAGGGCCATGACCGTGGGAAGAAATTCGCTTACCATCTGTACGCCAGAATATAAGGCGTCGGTATAAACGGTAGTGGCATAGTCGAACAGGTAATAAAACAAAGGAAGACCGCCGAATAGATAAAGCGATCGCTTGGAGTAGGTCATTGCCCGGTAGGCCGCCTTGGTAACATATCGCTGCAACAAAAAAAATATCGGAAGAATTGAGATGATATAGCCCAACTGATATGCCAGGCTTGTCCCTAACAGCTCAAGCGCAATTGTACCGATCCAACGAGGCAGCTGACAACAAAAATATGCAGTGAGAACGCTGGCTATTGCCATACCCCAAGGCCTTTTTAACACCAACACCAAAGTAAGCACGTTTGGGAGATGAACGATCAGCGGATATAGTTTAGTGGTCGTAGCAAGCCCCCAGACCCGGTAGCTTATTAGCTGAACGATCAAAGTAGTTAAGCACAAAGCCGCCAAACCCCAGCGCTCTTTTGCCGAAGTACAACCGCCTGCAAAGCCGACAGAAAGCAATACGCCATAAATCAGTATTAGCAGTGCTGTAATAACAATCACTATTCCAACCCTTTCTCCGTAAATAAATGATCGGCATAGGCCTTACGTACCTGAGCGTAAAGCCGCCGGGATATCGGGAGAACGCTGCCCGTATAGGTCAAAATGTTCGTTGGGCGCAGTTCCTGAACTTGCCAGAGGTTGACGATAAACGCCCTGTGTACACGGATAAATTCCGGCCTTTGCAAAAGCGCTTCCTCATAGTCCGAAAGTGGCGCGACAAGTTCTCTTACGCTGCCATCTGTCAAATGAAAGCACAGCGTCCTGTTCATAACCTCTACATATGTGAGCCGGGAGAACAAGAGATTGGCAAAGCCATTTTGAAACTTGATGCGCAAGCCTTCCTCTGGCTTTTGTGCGGCATGAAACAGCTTGTCCAAAATTGGAAAAAGATTATCTGCCGTGGAGGGCTTTAACAGGTAAGCGAATGCCGCCACCGAGTAGCTTTCCACCGCAAATTCCGGCGACGAGGTCAAAAATGCGATTTTTATATTCTCATCAAACGCCCTTACCTCATGCGCAATCTGCATCCCGTTGACCAACGGCATCATCACATCCAAAAGCAGAAAGTCAAAGTCTACTTTACGCACATCTTCCAGAAGCGAAACGCCTTCCGAATAAGTCTTGCAGGTAAAACAGGCCTTCGTTTTCTCCCGATAGGTTTCAAGAAGTTTTGAGACCCTGTCAAGCTCCTCTATGTTGTCGTCACAAACCGCAATATGCATATTCACCCAATCTCCATTAACCCTATAAATATCCATATTAATCATATCACAACGCGCCCATTGGTTCCATCGCTCATGCTTACCGTTTGCAACAAAAACCACTACCGTTCGCGCAGAAAACGGTTTTAACGACAAAAAACCGCTATGCTTGGTCGTAGTGTTACTGAACAAAAACACTACAAAAAAACATAATAACAAAGCTTCAGGAGGAAGGTTTCAATGGAAAAAAGCAACGGATTTCTCAAGGTGACGGGTATCCTCATGATCATCGGCGGCGTGTTTACGATCATATTTTCAATACTTGCGGTGGTGGGCGTAGGTGCGCTCGCTGCTACGCTCGGCACAGAGGCCGATTTGGGCTTGCTGATGGTATCCTCGATCATAGGCCTTATCAGCGGCGTTGTCAGCTTAATTGCCGGTATCACGGGCGCAAAAAATGCGAACAAACCCGAAAAGGCTACGGCATGCATCGCTTTCGGCTGTTTGACCGTGCTGTTGTCGATATTGGGCACTATTTTGAATGTTGTCGGCGGCAATCAATTCAGCGTGCTTGGTTTGATTACGGGCCTGATCGTGCCGGCGCTTTATTTGGTAGGCGCTTTCCAAAACAAAAAGCGCGCCGGCATCACGAAAGCGGCGTAAGCGTCGTAACTGCAATCG
>JAEXTB010000270.1 GCA_023453725.1 Bacillota bacterium
TTCGATATCCACGCCTACAACCTCGTTGTTTGCGCCAAGATATTCAAACGGAGCGAAACCGGAGCTCGTGAGTATGACAAGCTTGCCAGCCTTTTTGATTTTATCGATATTGGGGGTTTCAGACGCGGCAGGCGCGCACGCTGCAAACGCAAATGCGCCAAGCAGTACGGCCAGCAATAGGGCAATCGCTTTAGTAGCCTTCTTCATATTTATTACTTCCTTTCAAAACTTCATCTTTGCATAAGTATACTATGTATTCGCGATAAATCAAGCCCTATTTGCAAAATAATTCGTATTTTTATAAGTTAAGACTCGATCTATGCATATATATTCATAATTTCGAATAAAAGAACCGCTACGACACCAATCGAAGCGGTTCTTTTTAACTGTTTCGGACAGGATTGCCTTGCGGCCTGTCCGTATAAACCCGTTACCGTCTTAGATGCGGAATACGCGGCGGATATGCGCCACGATTTCTTCCCCAATGCGGCGCTGCGCTTCCACCGTAGAGCCGCCCACATGCGGCGTCATGCTGACCTTGGGATGGGAAAGCAGCCGCTCGTCCTTGCAGGGTTCTTCCACATACACGTCCGCGCCATAGCCGCGCAGTTTTCCGGAATCGAGCGCGTCAAGCACCGCTTCCGTATCCACCATGTTGCCGCGGCCGGTGTTGATGAGGATAGCGCCATCTTTCATCAGCGCGATCTTTTCGGCTGAAAGGATCGGAGGGCTTCCCTTGGGGCCGGGCGTATGCAAGGAGACGTAATCGGACTTTTTCAGCAAATCGTCCAGCTCATACCGTACATATGGATCATATTCAGGCTGGTGGCCGGAGCGGTTGGTATAGATGACATTCATGCCAAGTGCCTGTGCGCGTTTGCCGGTCTCGCGGGCAATGCGGCCGATGCCGATGAGGCCCAATGTCTTCCCCGCAATTTCCGTGCCCTTATAGGCCTTTTTCTCCCATATGCCTTGGCGCATGGTCACGTTTGCAATGCCGATGAAGCGGGCAAGCGCAAACATGTGGCCAATCGCAAGCTCCGCAACCGAGGCAGAGGACGCTTCCGGCGTGTTGCATACTTCAATTCCATTGTCACGGGCGTATGCAACATCGATGTTGTCCACACCCACGCCGCCGCGGATGATGAGCTTGAGCCTGCCTGTTTCGCGGGCAGCATCGATTATGGGCTCACGCACTTTCGTGGCAGAGCGCACCACCAGTACGTCATATTCCTTGACCTGCTCCATAAGCGCTTCGGGCTCATAGAACTGCTCCACGACCTCACAGCCAAGTTCCTGCAGGGCTTTTACGGCATTCTTCTCCATGCCGTCGCTTGCCAAAACACGCAGCATACTTTTTCTCCTTTTTCTGTTTTACATTCATTCTGCCCACACAACGCCATTGTTGCATGATTAGAAAAGAAAGGCGGTGGAAGCGGCGCTCCACCGCCCGGGGTACGAACTTATTTCTCGAATTCCTTCATGAAGGAGACGAGCTTCTCTACGCCTTCAATGGGCATAGCGTTGTAGATGGAAGCACGCATGCCGCCAACCACACGGTGACCCTTTAAGTTGACCATGCCATTCTTGGAAGCAGCTTTGACAAACGCATCGTTCACTTCATCGCTTTCAGCGCGGAAAGTGACGTTCATCATGGAGCGGCTTTCCTTGGAAACGGGGTTCTTGAATACCTTGCTCTGTTCGAGGTAATCATACAGGATCGCGGCCTTTTTCTCGTTATGGGCCTGCATGGCGGTGAGACCGCCTATGCCTTTGATCCACTCAAGCACCAGCTTGCAGACATAAATGGGATAGCACGGCGGCGTGTTGTACATGGAGTCGTTGTCCGCCATGGTCTTGTAATTGCACATGGTGGGCACATACGCGGGCAGGTCGCTGCGCAACAGATCCTCGCGAACGATGACGATTGTCAGCCCAGCGGGCGCAACGTTCTTCTGCGCGCCGGCATAGATGAGGCCGAACTTACTGACATCCACGGGTTCGGAGAGGATGCAGCTGGACATATCTGCAACCAAGGGGACATTGCCGGTATCGGGGATGTAATTCCACTTGGTGCCGAATATGGTGTTGTTGTAGCAGATGTGCACATAATCCGCCTCGGGATCAAGCTTTAATTCATCCTGCTGCGGAATGCGGCTGAAGTTTTCTTTTTTGGTGGTGGCGGCGAGATTGATGGTGCCGTACTTCTGCGCTTCTTCGTAGGCTTTGCCTGCAAACTGGCCGGTGACGATATAATCCGCTTTGCCGGTCTTCAGTAGGTTCATGGGCACCATGGCAAATTGCAGCGTCGCGCCGCCCTGCAGGAAGAGTACCTTGTAGTTGTCGGGAATCCCCATGACTTCACGCAGAAGGGCTTCCGCCGAGCCGATGATCTCCTCGTAGACTTTGGAGCGGTGGCTCATTTCCATTACGCTCATGCCGGAACCATGGTAGTTCAACATTTCGTCCCTTGCGATCTCCAGCACGGACTGCGGGAGCATGGAAGGGCCAGCCGAGAAGTTAAAGATACGGTCGTAGGACATAATGCTCACTCCTTTGTGATGTTTTGTAGCTTTTATTTCTTAACGGTGCGCCCCGAAAACGGAAGCGCACCGCCAATAACATGAGTACTGTCTACCGTTCCTCGCGGAAGTAGTTGTTGCCGCAAGACTTGGGCTGCGCGTGCTCGCGGTTTTCCTTAATGCTGGTGAGGATCAATACGAGAACAGTCGCCACAAACGGCAGCATATCGTAAATCTGCATGGGGATGCCAAGATCCACGTACATACGCATGATGGAAAGCCCGCCGAACAGCAGCGCGCCGAGTAGCCCGCGCATGGGGCTCCATGCCGCGAAGATAACCAAGGCAACCGCGATCCAGCCCTGACCATTGATGCTGTTGTGCACCCAGACGCCTTTGCAGGTGACCATGGTGACATACATGCCGCCCAGGCCGCAGATACCGCCGCCGATGCAGGTGGCAAGGTACTTATAGCGTGCCACGTTGAGGCCCGCCGCATCCGCAGTGGCCGGACTTTCGCCAACGGCCCTCAGGTTCAGCCCGGTACGGGTACGGCCCAAAAACCACGCCAGTATCACCGCGATGACGATGCCCAGGTAAACAACGAAATTGTAGCCGAAGAGCAGCTTACCGATGTACGGAATATCTGAAAGCCCTGGGATGGTAATGTTGCCAAACGCCGCCTTGGTGATATCGGATACCGCGGCATAGCCGCCCGCTTTTAATGCCATATGCTCGCCAAAGAAGTTGGCAAAACCGGTGCCGAATATGGTGAGCGTAAGGCCGGTTACGTTCTGGTTTGCGCGCAGCGTTACGGTCAAAAAGCTGTAGATGAGCGCGCCGAACCCGCCGCAGAGGAATGCGCCAAGCACGGCGAGAAGCGCAGAAACAAAGCCGTTCGCCGCAGCACCCGCAGCTGCCTCATAGTAGAACGAGGCTGCGAGGCCCGCGATGCCGCCCATGAACATCATACCTTCCACACCCAGGTTAAGGTTGCCGGATTTCTCCGTCAATATCTCGCCCATGGTGCCAAGGAGCAGCGGCGTGCCTGCCAGAACGGCGGCATTGATGAGATTAATCAATAGTTCCATCAGTTGCGCTCCTTTCTGCTGCCGCGGAATATGAGCCTGTAGTTGATGAAGAACTCACAGCCGAGCATGAAGAAGAGAATAATGCCCGTAAGTACCTCCGCTGCGGAAGCGGGGATTTTAAACGTTGTCTGGATTTTGTTTGCACCCTTTTCAAGCACCGCAATCGCAAACGCCACAAACAGCATCACGTACGGGTTGAGTTTCGAAAGCCAGGCAACGGTGATGGCTGTAAACCCAACGCCGCCCGCCGTAGTGTCCGTAATGGTATAGTCTGCGCCTGAGCACTGGATGAAGCCGACGAGGCCCGCGAGAGCGCCTGAGAGAAACATGGTGCGGACAATAACGCGCGGAACGCTCATGCCAGCGTATTTCGCCGTGTTTGTGCTTTCGCCTACGACGGAGATCTCATAGCCCTGCTTGGTGCGCGTCATATAAATTCCGACCAGCACCACGAGTATCAGCGCGATGATCCACCCGATGTGTACGCCAAACACCTTGGGAAGCTTTGCAATCTCGTCAAACATGGCAATCTTGGGGAAGCCGCGCAAAGCGGGATCCTTCCATGGTCCGTTCTGCAGATACGAGAGAAACGCCAGCGCAATGTAGTTGAGCATGAGGGTAAAGAGCGTTTCGTTGGTGTTCCATTTCGCCTTGAAGAACGCGGGAATGAGCCCCCAAAGGCCGCCCGCCAGAACCGCCACCACCGCCATAATCAACAGCAGCGGAACGCGAGGCAGGTTTTCATACTGAAAGAGCGCAAAATAACTTGCAGCCATCGCACCAACCAGTATCTGCCCTTCCGCGCCGATGTTCCAGAAGCGCATCTTGAACGCAAGTGAAATACCCAGCGAGGTAATCAGAAGCGGGATGGCAATACGGATGGTTTCAAGGAGCGCGGTATTGTTACCGACGCTGCCTAAAATCATATCCTTATATACCGCAAAGGGATTATGCCCGAGCGCGAGTATGATGAGCGCGCCGGTCAGCAGTGCGCCCAATACGGCAATGACACGAATGAGTATGGCCTTGTTGCTGGGAATGGCATCCCGCTTGACCATGCGTACAAACGGCTCGTGGGAGGCTGCCTTTTTCCTGGTTACACTCATTGCGCCTCTCCTTCTCCGAAGCCATGCTTCGCCTTTTCTTCGTTTACCTGTACCATCATGAGGCCGATTTCTTCCTTGGTGGTATTGCGCGCATCCACAACACCGCTGACTTTTCCGCCGCACAACACCAGCAGACGGTCGGATATCTCAAGCAGCACGTCAAGGTCTTCGCCGATAAAGAGCACGGCAACGCCTTTTTTCTTTTGTTCATTCAACAGATCATAAATCTTGTAAGAGGAATTGATGTCAAGCCCCCTGACAGGATACGCAACGACAAGTACGGAAGGACCGCTTGCAATCTCCCGGCCCAGCAGCACCTTCTGCACATTGCCGCCGGAAAGGCGGCGTACCGGCGTCGCGGTGCCCGGTGTGACGATCTCCAGCCGCTCAATAAGTTCCTCTGCGAGCTTCTTGGGTGCCTTCCGGTCTACAAAAGGTCCATTGCCCGTTTTATAGCTTTTGAGCATGACGTTGTCTACCATATCCATGGAAGCAACCAGGCCCATGCCCAGACGGTCCTCCGGCACAAACGCCATTGCGACACCGTGGCGGATGATTTCGGTGGGGGTTTTCCCCGCAAGGTTTTCGCCCGTGCCCTTTTCGCCGTTGTAGTAGAGGATTTCTCCGGAAGCGATGGGATACAGCCCCGCAATCGCCTCGCAAAGTTCTTTCTGTCCGCTGCCAGCAATACCGGCTACGCCTAGGATTTCACCCGCCTTGAGTGTAAAATTCACACCGTCAAGCGCTTTGACACGGTCCGAGTTGACGCAGGTGAGGTTGTTGATGCGAAGACGCGCGCGCGTATCTTCGACTTTCTCACGAGAGATCTCCAAGCTGACGCTGCGGCCCACCATTGCCTCGGTCAGAGACTGTACATTGGCCTTTTTGGTTTCCACCGTGTCAATGCAGCATCCCTTTCGAAGGATTGAGACGCGGTCGGATATGGAGAGTACCTCGTTGAGCTTGTGCGTGATAATAATAATGGCCTTGTTGTCCGCTTTCATGTTGCGGAGTATCGCAAACAGTTTCTCCGTCTCCTGCGGCGTCAAAACTGCGGTGGGTTCATCCAATATAAGCGTGTTCGCGCCGCGATAGAGCACTTTTATAATCTCCACCGTCTGCTTTTCGCTCACGGACATGTTGTATATCTTTTTGTTTGGATCGATTTCGAAGCCATACCGGCTGCTGATTTCACGGATCTCGTTAGCTAACGCCTTACGGTTGATATGCAGACCGCCCGGCAAGCCCAATACGACGTTTTCCGCCGCAGTCAGAACATCCACAAGTTTGAAATGCTGGTGGATCATGCCGATGCCAAGGTCAAACGCGTCCTTGGGAGAGCGGATGATTACCTCTTTGCCGTCCACATAAATCTCGCCGCTGTCCGGGAAGTAGATACCGGAGAGCATGTTCATCAATGTGGTTTTTCCGGAGCCGTTTTCACCTAGAAGTGCAAGGATTTCGCCGCGCGCGACATCGAGACATACTTTGTCATTCGCACATACCGAGCCGAATGTTTTAGTAACATTGCGGATACAGATGGCATTTGCAGCCGGTTGTGTCAAGAAGAGTCCCCCCTTTCGTAACATGAGCGGATGGAACAGCAAAACAATCGAACCTACACGCCGGTTGCTTTGCGTGTTGCATCCACAGGGGCGCTCTGTTTTGAAAATAGAAATTGTATATGACCGATCTATTGTAAAAGCCCAGATAAGCTCAAGCTTGATTTGAAAAAGGGCGGGGCCGCAGGAACGCGGCCCTGCCCGGTGGAATTTACTTATGCGTTGACATGGATACCGGGGATGATGTAGTTCCAGGAGGGCGCGCTCTGCGGCTCGACGAATTCTTCGCCTTCCTTGAGGTCAACAGTAACCTTGTTGCCGGAGAAATCTACGCCTTCACCGGTCAGGGGGCCAACAAACACTTTGAGCTCGCCGGAAATCAGCTTGGCGCGCGCAGCTTCGATGGCTTCCTTGGTGCCTGGTGCGATCACGGCGTCGTTGAGCGCGGAAATATCAACCACGCCTTCCTTGAGGCCGCCGGAGAAGTCGGTCGGAATTGCCTGCCCGTCTACAACCGCCTGCACAGCCTGGGTAAGGTATACGCTCCAATCCCAAACGGCGGAGGTCAGGGCTGCCTTGGGTGCCGCTGCGATCATGTCGGAGTTGTCACCAACGCCCCATTTGCCGTTGGATTCTGCGGTGGTCTGGGT
>JAEXTB010000271.1 GCA_023453725.1 Bacillota bacterium
GCTTTTATCTTGCCATTGCAACGCGCGGCTTTGGGGAAATTTTAAGGCAGCTCTTTATTGAAATGGATTGGTTTACTGGCGGGTTTTCGGGTGCAGGCGCTGGCTACCCGGTCATACTCGGCTACAAATTCACCAAAAACAACATGTATCTGTTCATGGTGGTACTGTTGGTCATTTTAATGATGCTCGTATACAACATGATGCGCTCTTCCACCGGCCGCGCGCTGATCGCCATGAAAAGCAGCCAGCATGCAGCCCAGGCTATGGGCGTGAACATATTCAAATACAAGCTCACCAGCTTTGCAATCAGCGCGATATTCGCGGGCCTCGCAGGGGTCTGCTATGTCCACTTCTTTAAAAGAACCGACCCCACCGTATGGACGGCGGTGCTTTCCCTGAACCTCATAGCGCTTGTCGTCATCGGCGGCGCTGCAACGGTAGGCGGCGCAGTCATCGGCGCAATCATTATGCACGGGCTTCCGGAGCTTTTAAAAGAGCTGCCCGTAGTAGGCGAAATTCCCGGCCTGCCGCTGCTTGTTTACGGATGCCTGATGGTCGTTATTCTCATGTTCTACCCCAAGGGGCTCATCAACATCCCTGGCAGCATCCGCCTGATGCTGCAAAAGCGCAAAGCCGCGGCACTGCCTGCGGAACAGAAGGGAGCATAACGCATGGAAGCAGTACTCAAAGTAGACCATCTTTCCATCAGCTTTGGCGGGCTCAAAGCGGTGGACGATTTAAGCTTTTCCATTCGCGAAGGGGAAATCTACGGGTTGATCGGCCCCAACGGCGCGGGAAAAACCACCGTATTCAACTGCATTACGCAGTTCTATAAGGCGGACTCCGGCAGCATCCTGTTTACGGACAAAGCGGGCAAGGAGCATCTTTTAAACACGCTCCCCGTTCACAAGATCATCACCTTGGGGCTGGTGCGTACCTTCCAGAACACGGAAGTCATCAAAGAACTGCCCGTGATTGACAATGTGCTTTTGGGCGCGCACGCCCAATTCCGCTCCGGCGTTGTTTCCAACATGTTCAATCTCCCCTGGGCGCGCAAACAGGAAAAGCAGCTACGCAAGAAGGCCATGGAAGTGCTCGAGTACATTGGCCTAGCAGGGATTGCGGATCAGCTTGCGGCGGCGCAGCCTTACGGCGCGCTCAAACTGATTGAGCTTGGCCGAACGCTCATGTCCAACCCGCGGCTCATCATACTTGACGAGCCTGCAGCAGGTCTTAACGAAAACGAAACCGAACGACTGATGGCGATCATCAAAAACATCAGCCGGGATTATCACTGCTCCATTTTGCTGGTGGAGCACGATATGAAGCTTGTCATGGGCCTGTGCAACCGCATCTGCGCGATCTCCTTCGGCAAAAAACTCGCAGAAGGCACCGCCAAAGAAATACAGGAAAACCAGATGGTGCAGGACGCGTACCTCGGCAAGGAGGCGGAAGCATGAGACAGGTGCTAAAAGAAAAAGCGGCGCTCCATATCGAAAATCTTTCCGTCTCCTATGGGCGCATTGAGGCACTCAAAAAAGTGAGCATGCAGGTCAACGAGGGAGAAATCGTCGCCATACTCGGCGCAAACGGCGCGGGAAAATCAAGCCTGCTGCGCGCCATCTCCGGCCTTGTGGATATCGGAGAAGGTAGCATCGCCTCTTATGGCGAGGAATTGACACGCCTGCCTTCCGAGAAGATTGTCAGCCGCGGCATCATTCACGCCCCGGAAGGACGCCAGATATTCCCGGATCTTACAGTAGAGGAAAACCTGTTGATCGGCGGCTTTACATTAAAGAGCAAGGCCGAACAAAAACGTTTTTTAAGTGAAGTGTATGAACGTTTCCCCGTCCTCCCCCAGCGCGCCAAACAGATTGCGGGTACGCTTTCGGGCGGCGAGCAGCAGATGCTAGCCATTGGCCGCGCGCTGATGGCATCCCCAAAGGTGCTGCTATTGGATGAACCTTCTCTTGGGCTTGCGCCGCTGATCGTACGCGACATATTCGAGATCATCAAAAGTCTCAACGCAAATAGCACCACCGTACTGCTTGTGGAACAAAACGCCAAGCAATCCTTAAAAATCGCCCACTATGGCTATGTCTTGGAAGTGGGGAGCATTCTGATGGAAGGCCCCGCCGAAGAACTGCTCCATGACGAGCGCGTGATCGAAGCGTATTTGGGCAGCAAAGGGTAATTCCCGCTCCGGACGGCACACGGATGCCGCTTGAGATAACCTGCAATTCACCTATATCATCAAGGAGGAGAAATGAAATGAAGAAAGTATTGTCGCTGTTGTTGGTTGTATTATTCGCGTTCTCCATGTTCGCCTGCGCCCCCGCGGCAACACAGGAACCCGCGCCTGCCGGGGATTCCGCAGCCCCCGCGCCTGCAGAAACGGAAGAAGCCGAAGCGCCCGCCGCCGTTGAGAATGCACAGGGCGTAACGGATACCACCGTTACAGTCGCCAACAGCATCGCCGTTTCCGGCGCATACGCTCCGGTCGGCGTGCCGTTCCAGATGGGCATCAAGGCCTACTTCAAGATGGTAAACGACGCAGGCGGCATCGGCGGCCGCACCATTGAGTACCTCCATACCGATGACGAGTTCCTGCCGGAAAAAGGCATTGCCGCATTTGAACGTTTCTACAATGACGACAAGGTATTCGCCATCGTCGGCCATTTCGGTACGCCCGTTGTCGCGGCGACGCTCGACGACATGAAGGAAATCGGCATTCCCACTATCTACTACGCGACAGGCATCGGCCAGCTCTACCAGGAAAAGGCAGAAGGCAGCGCGCGTTCCTCCATGCCCATACAGCCCATTTACACCACCGAGGGCGAAGTCATGGTCGCCTACGCGAAGGGGCATTTCAAAGCCCAGAAAATCGGCGTTGTGTACACAAATGACGACGCGGGCAAATCTCTCCTTGCCGGTATTGAAAAAGCAGCCGCGGAGCACGGCCTTGAACTGGTAATCGAGTCCCTGCAGGCGGGCGCAACCGACGCATCCGCCCAGGTCGCAAAGATTAAAGATTGCGACATGGTGCTTGGCGCGATGATCCAGGCAACGCTCCCCGTTCTCATTAAGGAAATGGAGAAGCAGGACGTCATGAAGCCCGTATTGACCACCTACGTCAACGTCTCCAAGACCATCACCGATGCGAACGCCGAGCATGTGCAGAAGCTGATGAAGACGGAAAGCGCCGGCATCTACGGTCTTGGCTGGGTTAACATTGACGTCACCACCGAGGAATACAAGAACTTTGACAAGTACATCCGCGAAGTCGGCGCGACCGATGCGGACATCAACGCATATGCCATGACCGGCTGGATTGCGGGCAACGTATTCTGCCAGGGCCTTGAACGGGTTGGCGACGGCCCCCTCACCTGGGAAAGCTACATCGACGCAGTCGAATCCGCCCCCATTGACAACCCGTTCGGCGGCTCTGTGGATTTCTCAGGCGGCCAGCGCAAGGGCACGACGGAAATGAACCTTTCCCGCATGAACGATCAGTCCGCTTCCGGCTGGGATCTCATCATCCCCATCAAGAGCATCAGCGATATCCTCGCAGGCGTACAGTAACCCCTACCCCAGAT
>JAEXTB010000031.1 GCA_023453725.1 Bacillota bacterium
GGACTAGACCGTGAGAAGATTCTCAAAAAGGGAGTAGAAGTCGGCCTGGTCAAAAAGCCAGAAAACGAAATGACGGACAGGGAAGTCTATTCCCTCATATTCGCGCCGGGCTTCTCCACCAACCAGGTGGTGACGGAGTTCTCTGGGCGCGGCGTCGGCATGGACGTGGTGCAGCGCAATGTTGAAAAAATGGGCGGCTCTCTTTCTGTGGACAGCGTTCCCGGCCACGGCATGAGCGTGCAATTCCGCATCCCGCTTACTTTGGCCATTATTACCGGCATGCAGGTTTCTGTGGGCGATTCCATATTCATACTTCCGCTTTTGAGCATCACAAAATCCTTCAAGCCCTCCCCGGGAGAAGTGTTTACGGACCCGGACGGCAACGAAATGATTCTAATCCGTGGCAAGTGCTATCCTGTTGTGCGGCTGCACCGGCTCTTTGAAATTGAAGACGCGCAAACGGAACTGGAAAACGGCATACTTGTGGTTCTTGAAGGGGATCAACGCAGCTACTGCCTGTTTGTGGACCGTCTGATCGGCGAACAACAGACGGTCATCAAGCCTTTGCCGCCCTATATCACGCGTTCTCTGGGCTGGCAGAACGGCATCTCCGGCTGCACCATACTGGGAGACGGCAGTGTCAGCCTTATTCTTGACGTAAACGGCCTTTTGGAATAAAATGATATTATATATGCGGCATGCCGGATGAATGAGACAGTGAGCCATTGTCCTGCATGCCGTTTTGATGTAATTTTAAGGGAGACCTGGTATGAGATATGTCCCCTCAAACTGCCTGCGCGTTGGGCAGGTGCTTGCCAACAATTTGGTGCTGGATCGCAACAGGCTGCTGTTGCGCAAGGGGCTCGCGCTCACGGCGTCCCAGATATTGAAGATCCGCCAGTTGGGGTTTCAGGGCGTATATATCGACGACGACATTTCTTCGGATATTCAAATCGCGCATGTCATCAGCGACGAGCTCAAGCAGCGGGCCAAACAGGAGGTCCGTTCCATGTTTGTGGACGCGGAAACCAGCCGCGGGCGCAAGGTGCTCAACAATACCGACCGCCTGCGTGATGTGATCTCCAACATGGTGGAGGAGATCATGCACAACCGCAATACGATGGTAAATATCGTGGATATCCGTACCTATGACGATTATACGTTCAGCCACAGCATCAACGTTGCGGTGTTGTCTTGCGTCATTGGAACGGTTTTGGGGCTTTCTTACCGGGCACTCAACAACCTGACGTTGGGTGCGCTGATGCACGATATCGGCAAAGTATTCATCGACAAACGCATTATCAACAAACCCGGAAAGCTTGCGCCTGAAGAGTTGGAACAGGCCAAGCGGCATAGCCTTTTGGGGTATAATTATCTCTGCGCAAACAAAAGCATTCCGGAAGATTCCCGGCTTGTGGCTTTGATGCATCATGAACAGTTCAGCGGTTCCGGCTACCCTTCCGGGCTTTCCGGCTCACAAATCAACCTCTTTAGCCGCATTGTCTGTATTGCCGACGTTTACGACGCGCTGGTATCGGACAGGCCCTACCGCCGCGCCATGCTTCCTTCCGACGCGGTGGAATATATTATGTGCGGCTACAACACAATGTTCGACCCGGACATTGTATCCGCATTTACGAAGCGCGTGGCCCCCTACCCCATCGGCACCTGCGTGAGGTTAAGTACGGGTGAGCTCGGTGTGGTGGTCACCAACTTTGAAACGAATTGCCTGCGGCCACGCGTACGCATTATCCGGGACAACAAGCCTACGGAAGAATATATCAACCTGGCGCAGGATTTTTCAAAGCTGCATGTTACCATACTCGAGATTGTGAACATCTAGTATAGTCTTCTTTACAAGAAACACCGGCCGCAGCAGCGTCCGGTGTTTTACTGTTATGTGTTTGAATGTCGCAAAGCCTTACTTTACCGCCAGTCGCTCCCATTCCCCGCGCAGCAGCGCGTATTGATACGTATCCTGCCAAAGCGGATTACCTGACGCGTCTTTTCGGAAATACACGTTCTGCTTTAAATGCCCTTCCCTGCGCATGCCGAGACGTTCAATGAGCTTCCATGAGGCTTGATTTTCAGGGTTGCACAGCGAAACAACGCGCCGCACGTTCCAGTTAAGAAACGCGTTTTGCAGAAGCGCCCCCGCGCTTTCCGTAGCGTACCCTTTCCCCTGATAGGCGGCATGGAAGACAAAGCCAAGTTCCCATGTGCCAAACTCCTGCTCCGAAAAGTAGAGATTGCCTATGACTTTCCCGGCTTCTTTGAGGCAAACCGCCCAGAAGGCTTCATCCGATGCGCGGCGGATCGCTTCCTGCTTGCACCGCTCCTCATCAAAGGGTTCATATGGTTCAAAATACAGCACTTCCGGATCGGAAAGATATGCATGAAGATCCTTCCAGTCCTGTGCGCAAAATCTACGGAGCAGCAGTCTATTTGTGGTAATCATTCCCTATCATCCTTCATGTAATGATATTATCGTGCCCGCTTTCAAAGCGCAAGCCGCATTCATGCATTGTCTCAAAAATTATGCATGTATATTCGCGTGTATTATGCAAAATGCATACCAAAAATTCTCTGCTGCGTGATATAATCTTACGGAATGGCTTTGCGCCCGCTCCTGTGCGGAGGATTTTCCCTTAAACCGTCTCTCATACCATAAAATTCCACACCACTTATGAGTTCTTGATCATACTCCCTTGGGGGTTAAGGATATATGCACAAAAGTTACAAGAGCATTGAGTATAAGCTGCATGAAAGCCTTGTACAAATTGAAGAGGCTTTTAAATGGCTGGACTTTGACCAGGAACAGCTCAGCGCCATCCGGGAAAGCAAGGAGCTTTTAAAAACCAAGAAGTATACCATTGCCGTGATGGGGGAATTCAAGCGCGGAAAAAGCTCGCTCATCAATTCTCTTTTGGGCGCTAAAATTCTGCCCGCCGATTCGACGCCCGCAACCGCCACCATCAACCGCATTACCTATCGTCCGGAGCCCAAGGTAACGGTTACCTACAACAGCGGCAGCGTGGATGAAATCCGTATGGAAGAGCTTGCGGATTATGTCACCAAGCTCACCCCGCAGGGAGAAGCGCGGGCTATGAGCATTCAGGAAGCCACCGTCTATTTTCCTACGGTCATCTGCCAAAATCATGTGGATATTATCGATACGCCGGGGCTCAACGACGATGAACGTATGACCCGGATTACCATAGGCATGCTGCAGGATGTGGACGCTGTCCTGGTCCCCATCCATGCCCGCTCTCCTTTCAGCGAAACCGAGAAACGGTTTGTGTGCCAGCTGCTTGAAAGCGAAAACATTCATGACATCATGTTCGTGGTTACATTTATTGACCAATTGGATGAAGAGGACTATGAATACGATACCTTTCTGAATGACATCAAAAAACGGATTCGCCAAGGCGTATTCGCCGAACTTGAGAAAACAAAAAAGGGACCGGATGTATTAAAAAGAGCGCATGCGTGTCTTGACAATTGCTCCATCTGCGGCGTGTCTTCCACGCTGGCGCTCAAATATTTTGTTACCAACAACCGCGAGCTGTTAAAGAAGAGCCGGTTTGAGGAATTCAAGGCGGAGTTGATGCGGGTAACCACCGCAAAGCAGGTGGAAAACGCCGCGGCGAGAACGCTGCGCACCCTTCGCACGGCCATTTCGTTTTCCGGAGAACAGAATAAGAAAATACTTTTACGCCTGCAAACGCAGCAACGCTCGGTAGAACAAATGCAGGCGGCGTTGCAGCAGTACTGTAACGCCGCCCTCAAGCAGTTGGATCAGATATTTGCAAAAAATTATGAGGCGCTCAACACCTGCGGGCGTGGATTATTCCCGCTCAAAAGCGCCATGATGCAGGAATTTATCAGGCGCCTGTCCGCGGTGCGGGAAAATGAACATCAAACAATCCACGAAGCGTTGAAGGCTGCGCTTCCCGCATGCGATGCACTTGCGGAAAACGCCATTGCCGCAGCCGTTTTATCCGTTGCAAAGCAGCTTGAAAAGGACGCTGCCTTGTTTCAGGCGTTCCGTGCGCAAACGCTCGGTACCGGTTTTGATACAATTTCATCCTTTGCTGATGGAAAATTTGAGCAAACCGATGTTTCCATGCGCCTGCATACGCAACACGCGTTTAAATCCCTGCATTTTGAATGGAACAAATCACCCATCCCAGCTGTGCCGGACTTGGCAGCCGTTTCTCCGATTGAGACCGTAATCGGTGCCGTGGACGTTTCCGTCAACCGCCTGGTTGCCGATTTTGACGGCTGCGTTTCTTCCATCCGCATGCGCTGGTTCTCCTTTGTTCAGGAAGAACTTGCATGCCTGAAAGCTTCAGCATTTGAAACGTTGAACCAGCAAAGCACGGCGCTTGACATGCACACGAAGGCGCAGCAGCGGAACTTTGCGCAGTTCACACAGGAGTCCGCGCGTATCCTTTCAGAAAGCGAAGCAATGCTTGCCGAACTCGCCCAGGATGCGTAACCCATAACGGGTTCCAAATACATCTGTTTAGGAAAGAGGTTATTCGTATGGCTGTCTGTGGAAATTGTGGTGAAACCCTGCGCGAAGGAGCGCTATTCTGCGGCAAATGCGGAACGCGGGTGGAGAGCAAGCGCATGTGCGCATCCTGCGGTGCAGAACATGAGCCTGCTATGCTGTTTTGCGACCGCTGCGGCGCAAGGCTGGTCGCTGCGCCTGCAGCAGGCTATACCCCACCTCAGCCTACTCCCGTCACCGGGGGGAGTGTCAGGCCTTCCGCTCCCACTGGAAACCCTTCCGCAATCCGTACCCTGACCATATCCAGAGAACAACAATTTCAGTGCATGGCAAACACCTACAAGGTTATTGTCAACGGCAACAACCTTGGAAACATCGGCATGGGAAGATCGCTTAACATTTCGCTGGCGACGGATACCGCTACGGTTGACATCATTTCCACTACCGTCATGATCGATCAAAAGCTGCATCTTGTATTGAAACTCGGCGAGAATCCGCGCGTCAACCTGAAAATTGAGTGGCCCGGTTCGATTCATCCCACCGTGCAGAATGCCACTATACTTGAACAGCATAGATAACTGAATGAACAATTTTATATTATAACATGGGGGGTACTTATGGGTTATTGCACAAGCTGCGGCAGTGAAGTGCCGGATGGATTTTCGTTTTGCGGAAAATGCGGGAGTCCGGTAAACAAGAAGGTGGAGGCAAGGGTATGTCAAAACTGCAAAAATACCATTGAAGATGGCATGCTGTTTTGCAACCGCTGCGGTACCAGGTATGAGCCTGCGCCCGTCATACCGGTCCCCCCCACCCCAACTCCCGGCCCAATTCCGCCGCGTCCTGCAACTCCTGTGGTAAGCACAACCGCACTAACTGTATTATCGGCGATATGCGTGCTCTTGTGCTGGCCTGTCGCCATATACGGCTTTGTTTGCCGCTCCAATGCCATCAAAGCAACAACGCAATATGACGCGGACAACTATATTAAAAAGGGTAAGAATGCGTGCTATATCGGCCTCGCTATCATGGCAATTTTTTACATGATTGCTTTGTCCATGTAATTTATTTCGCTGCCGCCCGCTTTGGTGGCGGCTCAATTTTAATATGTAATTTAGGAGGCTTGAGGCTTATGTCGGAACAACCGAATTTCAGCAGCTTTACCGGCTACAAGCAAATGGTCATTGAGCTTACGGGGGATTTGAAAAAGCTGAAGGAGTACAGTGAAAAACTATCCCTCAACGGAAATGTCAGTTCGATAGACGGTGTTTTAAAACGCCTAACAGAAGATAATTTCAGCGTAGCCATCATCGGCGAATTCAAGCGCGGGAAAAGCACGCTTATTAACGCTCTTCTTGGCAAAGACGTCCTTCCTATGGACGTGCTTCCCACCACCGCAACGCTTAACAAAATCACATACAGCATCACGCCCTTTGCTAAGATTGCGTACAAGGATGGGCGAACGGAAGAAATCGCCATAGATCAGCTCAACGCGTATGTAACCAAGCTTACCAAGGAAAGCGAAGAGCGTGCAAAGACCATACAGGAGGCCACGGTATATTACCCCGTCAATTACTGCAAAAACGGCGTCACCATCATCGATACGCCGGGCCTGAACGATGACGAAGCCATGACGGAAGTCACAATGTCCGTGCTCCCGCAAATTGACGCAGCGCTCATGGTGATCATGGCGCAGGCGCCTTTCTCCGAATCCGAGCGGGATTTTTTAGAAAGCAAGGTCATTACGAGCGACCTTGGCCGCGTCATGTTTGTGGTGACAGGTATTGACCTGTTGGATGAAGAAGATGTGGATAAGGTCCTAAACCGCGTCACTAGCAGCATACAGGAGCATGTGCTTTCAAAAGCCGAACGCACCTACGGCAAAGACTCAAAAGAATATATCGCATACAAAAACAAAATCGGCAAAGTACGCGTATACGGGCTTTCCGCTAAAAAAGCACTCCGGGCAAAGCTGCGCGGAGACCATGCAATGCTTGAGGCAAGCTGTTTCCCCGTATTTGAAGAGGCGCTTGAACGCTTTTTGACCGAAGATCGCGGCGCTGTCATGCTCAACGTCCCCATCAGCCGCATTAAGACATCGTCTTTGGAACTTGTAAAAGCAGCGCAGCTTCGGGAAAACGCGCTGAGTATGCAAAAGGGCGAATTTGACCGCAAATATCAGATTGCAATGGAAGAAATCCAACGGCTTAGGGAGAATACGCAGCGCGAATCTTTGAGGATTAATGAATCCGCACAGCGGACGTTTGAACAGCTTCAGCCCATGATCCGTGACTTTTGGCCCGCATTGGAACGAACCGCATTTGAAGCCGTGGATGCGTTTGGTATGGATGCAGATGACCTCAAAGAAGCAAACCTTCCCACCACGCAGGAGCGTCTGACCAAAGCCGCTAAAAATGCCATATCGAAGGCCGCGCAGGAAGTGACCGAGCGTATTCAGGATTCCATCAACCAGGCGCTTTCCAACGAAGCGGAGCGTCTGAGCGGCTTTGAAAACAGCTTTTATCAGGCGACAGAGCGCATCCAGACGATGTTTGTCCCAAGCGAAGAAGTGAACAAAAGCGGCGACTCGGTCATAGGAGTAATTGCCAACAGCGCCATCGGCTATGGAATTGGCGGCCTCTACCTCGGCTTTAAGCAGGCGGGCTGGAAGGGCGCGCTGCTTGGCGGCGCAACGGGCGTCGCCGGTATGCTTGCAGGAAACATTGGCATATTCAGCCTGCTTCTTCCGGCGCTTGCTATCCCCGTCACCTGGCCGGTTGCCATCATCGGCGCAGTGGCGGTAGGTCTTTTGAGCACATTCACCAGCAAATGGGCGGTGAACAAAGTATTTGCAAAGGATCGCATTGAAAAGTTTAAGACATCCTTCAAAGATGGAATCTCGCAGGAACTCAACAAAATGCGGGCCGAGGATAACTTTACAACCGAAGTCTGGAACCAGGTTGACGCCGCGTTTGACGCACTTAAGACCAAGATCCGTACTGAAACGGACAACATCCTCAATGATACGCAGGCCCAGCTGATGCAGATCAAAGTTGAGATTACGCAGAACGCCGTAGCCAGCGACCAGGAAAAAGAAGAGTTGAGGCTGATGCTCGATACCATAAGCATAATCTGTGCGCGCGCAGACGACGTAAGCAGGCAGCTTGCTGTCGTGCTTGCGCGGTAAGGAGGCAGTATGATTAAGCGCAACCCTACGGATGTGATCGACATCAGCTTTGACGCCTATGTGCAGCAGCGCCTTAAACAGACACAGGCACATACCGATGCAGGGATGCCGGATTACGCGTATGGTATGGACTTTGTTCTTCGGCAGAAAATGAAGGGCATTCCCGGTCTTTTTCCGCTCTTCAAAGCGCTAAGCAGCCAGATCGTCCCCGCTATGAAGCAGAAATATAACTTGGAAAACCTAAAGGTTGGTCCCAACCAGTTCCCGGATATTTACGAGATGACGGTAGATTGCGCACGGCGGCTTGGCATTGGTATCCCCACTGTGTTTATTGAGCAGAACCCCAGCACCATCAATGCATATGCATATGCAACGGAGGATGACGC
>JAEXTB010000298.1 GCA_023453725.1 Bacillota bacterium
ATCGTACATGGGGTAAATGCACCATTTATCACCGGTATGATGGTGTGCCATGTGGATGATGCGGTACATGGCCGGGTCCCGCATGATGACGTTGGGGGAGGACATATCGATCTTGGCGCGCAAAGTCCTGCTGCCGTCCGGGAATTCGCCGTTCTTCATGCGTTCAAACAAGTCCAGGTTTTCTTCCACGCTCCGGTCGCGGTAGGGGGAATTTTTGCCGGGTTCGGTAAGAGTCCCGCGGTATTCACGCATTTCATCCTTGCTTAAATCGCACACATAGGCGACGCCTTTTTTGATGAGCTTAACGGCAAGCTCATAGCAGGTATCAAAATAGTCCGAGCCGTAGAACACGTTGGCCCAGGTAAAGCCCAGCCAGCGGATATCTTCCTGTATGGCGTCCACATATTCCTCATCTTCCTTGGTGGGGTTGGTGTCGTCATACCGAAGGTTGCATTCGCCGCCATACAGTACCGCCATGGAAAAAACAATATATAACGCCTTTGCATGGCCGATGTGCAGGTAGCCGTTGGGTTCGGGCGGGAACCGGGTTTTCACATGCGTTGCCTGCTGTTGCTGCAGATCCTGCTCAATCGCTTCCTCTATAAAGTTCTTGGATCTTTGCAGCTCTTCCATATGTACACGCTCCTTTACGCTTTATCATGCAAGTATTGCAGGCCATCGATAAAGTCCTACGGGCTTTATCGATGGGGTTTCTACAGGTTAAAATGCCGCTTTCGCGGCATTTTTTCCATCGATTTGACGTACATGCACCCGAATGGCACATTCGGGTATTCGGCAAGGATTGATGTGCAGCTTAACGCTGCACAACCAACCGTCCAAATCGGATTGAAAGTGGGGCTTTCCCATAGAAACCTCGCCGCGGATCCTCCCACACCCCCTAGAAGGGTGATGATGTAGAGTATTCCCAGCGTTTTCATTCCAATATTATCATCTACGCCGGAAGGGTTGTCAATGCTTGCTCCACCATCCCATTCTGCATATGCTGACAGGGTAGGGGACTGCAGCGCACGGCAAGCGCGGCGAGTTTGTAACTTTTTTATCATAGAGCGTCCCTGCATGTTACATGCGCGTAACAAGTGGTATCTTACTGTTAAAGAGATAACGAAGTTTTGTCGCGATAACCGCCACAAAACATGGTAAACTAAACAATACCAAGCTTTAAAGGAGCGACAGGCCATGACGAAGATCGTACTCATCGGCGCGAACCATGCCGGCACCGCAGCCGCCAACACCATATTGGACAATTACCCGGATGCCGAGCTTGTGATATTTGACCGCAACTCCAACATCAGCTACCTGGGCTGCGGCACCGCTCTTTGGGTAGGGCGCCAGATTGACGACCCGCAGAGCCTGTTTTACTGCTCCGCGGAAAAGTTCCGCGCCCGCAACGCCAAAGTGTACATGGAAACCGAGGTCACGGAGATCGATTTTGCACAAAAGTCCGTCAAGGCTGTTGATAAAGAGGGCGGGGATATTGTAGAACCCTACGATAAGCTCATACTCGCCACGGGCTCTTTGCCCATACTCCCCCGTATTGAAGGGCTGAACCTGCCCAACGTACAATCCGTCAAGCTGTATCAGGACGGCGCGCGCATTGACCGCGCGCTTGAATCCGAGCACATCGGCACCGTCGCCGTCGTAGGCGCAGGGTATATCGGTGTGGAGATTGCGGAGGCCATACAGCGCCGCGGCAAGCGCGCGCTGCTCTTTGACGTGGCGGATGGTTCTTTGACCAGCTATTATGACGACTGGTTCTCTAAGGATATGGACCGCGTGCTCGCTGAAAACGGCGTGGAGTTGCATTTTAATGAAACCGTTACCGCCATTAAGGGTGTGGAGGCCGTATCCGCCATTGCAACCGACAAAGGCGAGTATGCGGTGGATATGGTGATACTCTGCATCGGCTTTGTACCCAACAGCATACTCGGCAAAGGCAAGCTTGAAACCATTGCAAACGGCGCTTACTTGGTGGACCGCACGCAGCAGACCAGTGTGAAGGACGTCTACGCCATTGGGGATTGCGCCACAGTATACAACAACGCCCTACAAGGCAGCAATTATGTGGCACTCGCCACCAACGCGGTAAGAAGCGGCATTGTAGCGGCCCGCAACGCCTGCGGCACACATATTGAATCCTCCGGGGTACAGGGATCAAACGGCATCCATATATTCGGCTACAATATGGTATCCACCGGCTTTAACCTGATGGCCGCACAAAAGGCAGGCTTTGACGCAACCTATACCCAGTATGAGGATTTGCAGAAGCCTTCGTTTGTAAAGGCCGAAAATGCGCCCGTGAAACTGCGCATTGTGTACGATAAAAACACGCGACGGGTGTTGGGCGCGCAAATGGCTTCCACGTATGATATTTCCATGGGCATCCACATGTTCTCGCTTGCCGTGGAAGAGGGCGTGACAATTGACAAGCTCAAGCTGTTGGATATCTTCTTCCTGCCGCATTTCAACCAGCCGTACAACTATATTACGCTGGCGGCGCTGGCAGCAAAGTAATTAGGTAAAAGACAGAGCGGGGTAGAAGCCCCGCTCTTGATGTGTAAAAAAGATTGTATCTTTCTTATGGTATCGCCGCCTGTGGCGGGGACGATAGATGTTTTTATTTTATAGCGGGAGGGCTTACAGTTCGTAATGGTCGTATTACATCGCGGCAAAGCCGCTTTTAATACTCCTTACTCACTGGGACGTCGCCTCACTATATCCGCCACAGGCGGCGTTCGGCTTTGTCCTCCCCGCGCCCCCTAAGTACGGGATCCTTTTGGGGGTTGTGGGAGATCGGAGTCCCCCGCATTGAAATCAAATCTGACGACATGCGCGTCAGATTTGCTGAAAAAAGTACGCGAAACGTACTTTTAACCTACAGAAAAACCCGCAGATAAAGTCCGCAGCCCTTTATCTGCGGCATCATTAATCCCAATCGATGGCTCCGATGCTCTCAAGGTAATCCTCATTGTAATCAAGATAATCCTCGGTAAAGCGCATCATATACATCTTGTGGTCGGGAAAGGCCTTTGCCATGCCCTGAAACAGAACGTCCTGCGCGGCTTCGTCATCATACGCCTCTCCGTCCTCCACACCTGTTTCGCGCATGAACGCTTCGTCGAGTGTTATAATTTTATCTAGCATTTCTTCCAGCATACCGCTAGGTAAAAATGCATATTCTCCCGCTCTTGTCAATTTCTCCAGTATAAACGCGCGCGCGTCTGTCATGATACCTTCCTCCTAATAACGGTTTTCTTTTATGCATGTTTCCCGTGAACTCAATTCGTTTGCCGCTTTTTAGTATAACAAACTTCACGAAAAAGAGCACCACTGTTGCAACATAAGCATATCCCGCGTTCATTTTCGTTAATCTATAAGCATGGGTTTGATCCGAGTTTTTTTTAGAAATTGATGCCTAAAGAAATTCTTTTGAAATTCGATATAGGGGGAGTATAATGGCAACAATCAATCTTTTCTGGCGGAGGTTGACCCTATGATTGGTTTTGTGATCGGCCTCGTCTGCGGCATTGCCGAGCTGTATCTGTTAAGCCGCCTGACGCTCGCAGTACAAAACGGCAAGACGGCTTTGATTTTGCCGATGCTCTTTTTAATGCTGGTTGTGCTTGCCATCGCGTTTGTACCCGTCATTCTCTATTTTCGCAATGAACTGCTTTGGTGCGGCGTAGGCGTTTCTGCTTCACTTGTCATTGGGGCGGTTATCATTAACTTTGTGAATCAACGGTCCGGGAAAGGAGATAAGAAATCCTGATGCAAACACCGACGGTATTTCAAATTGTGGCAATGGTCGTCTGCCTCATAGGAGGTATCGCCGCATTTTACGCAAGGGGTAAGATCGTCTTGCCCGACCCGGAGGACGAAGCGTTTAAAGCGGTCAAGAAAAAGCGCAGAAACTTCATGCTGCTGGGCGCGGTTTTATTGTGGCTGCTTTCGGGCATATTCTTTGGCCTGTTCCACAGGGAAGCAGAAGCGCTGCACATCAGCATCATGGCCGAGCAGGTTCCGCTGTTTGGCGGCTTTACCGCGAGCACATCGGTTATTTTGAGCTGGATCGTCATCGCGGTTGTGGCCGTACTCGCTCTGCTTGCGCGCATATTCGTCATTCCCAAGTTTAAGGAAGCGCCCGGCGGCCTGCAGGCAATCTTAGAAACTGCCGTAGGCGGCGTGGACGACTTTGTAAAGGAAAAGTTCGGCCATAAGAACCACATCCTTGGGGAATACATGTTTGCGCTGGCCGTACTTTACTTAGGCGCTGCCATCGTGGAGCTGTTTGGCCAGCGTCCGCCCACGACAGACCTGATTACCACGTTCACCTACGCCATTATAACGTTTGTCATGATCAACTATTACGGCATCAAGAAGAAAGGCGTGGGCGGGCGGCTTAAGAGCTTCGCCTCCCCCAACGCGGTCATCGCACCGTTCAAGCTCCTTTCGGACATCGCAATCCCCATATCGCTTGCCTGCCGTCTTTTCGGCAACATGCTTGGCGGCATGATCGTCATGCACCTTGTGTATCTGTCCCTTGGCGCGTTCGGCGCTGGCGTTCCCGCGGTGCTGGGGTTGTACTTCAACGCCTTCCACCCGCTGATCCAGATATTTATATTCGTAAACCTGTCGCTGACGTTTATCGGCGAAGCTGTAGAATAACACAATTAACACACTTAGGAGGAAATAAGTATGTCTGAAGTTGGATTGATCGCCATCGGCGCAGGTTTGGCCGTATTGACTGGCGCAGGCGCGGGCCTTGGCATGGGTATTGCAACGGGCAAAGCGGTGGAAGCCGTCGCACGTCAGCCCGAAGCCAACGGTAAAATCAACGCGCTTTTGATACTCGGTCTTGCGTTGACGGAATCGACCGCTATCTACGGCTTCGTTACGGCGCTGATCATGATCTTCACGCTTGTGAAGTAAGCTAGGGGGTTCATATGCTGGAGATAAATCCGATTGATTTTGCACTGCATGTATTAAATATTATCGTGCTGTTCGTCATACTGCGCTCCCTGCTCATAAAGCCGGTGCGCAAGTTCATGGCGGACCGCGAAGCAAAGTTTGCAAGCGAACGGGAAGCGATTGATAAGACCCGCGCCGAAGCCGACGCGCTCAAACAGGAATATGAAGGTTCTTTGAGCCAGGCCAAGAAATCTGCTGACGAGCTGGTGCAGGAACGCTTAAAGCGCGCCGAATGCGATGCGCAGGAAGTCGTTGACAAGGCGCGGCAGGAAGCGCAGCAAACGCTTAGTAAGGCGCATGCCCAGGCCGTTTCGGAACGTGACGAGCTGATGCAGCAATTGCAGGAGCAGACCGCGGTGCTCGCCGTAGACCTCGCCGGGCATATTTTGGAGCGAGAAGTGAGCGCACAGGACAACGAGCACCTGATCAACGAATTCTTCAAGAAGGTGGGCTAACATGACGCACAAGGGCGAATTGTACATTGCCGGTCCATTCAATAACGAGCTTATCGGCAATATAGAGGCGCAGTTCTCCCGCATCTTAGGCGGCGATGTCACGTTTGACGTACAGCGCGACGAACGCCTCCTTGGAGGCTTTCTTGCGATGGTGGACGGCAAAGTGTACGATTCGAGCATTTTGTCCCGCATGAAGGATGTAGAGCGCCATCTGTTTGAAAGAGAGTAAGCTATGAATATGACCGCAAAAGACATTGGCGCGGCTCTCCGGCAGCGGCTACAAAGCTACCAGAGCAAGCCGCTCGTGTACGAATACGGCACGGTAATTTCCGCGGGCGACGGCGTGGTAAAGATTGAAGGTCTCTCCCACAGCCGTTACGGGGAGCTGATTGCCTTTGATAACGATGTATTCGGCATGGCCATGAACCTGGAATTGAATGGCGTAGGCGCAGTTTTATTAAACGGCGTTGATGAAGTGCATGCGGGCGAGCGGGTACGCTCCACCGGGCGTGTTGTGGAAGTGCCGGTAGGCGAAGAACTCTTAGGCCGCGTCATCGACCCGCTGGGACTGCCGCTTGACGCAAAGCCGCTGCAGGGCAGCAAGTTCCGCGCCATTGAATCCCCCGCGCCGCGCATTATTGACCGCCAGGGCGTCAACGAGCCGCTGCAGACGGGTTTATTGTGTGTAGACAGTATTATTCCCATCGGCAAAGGCCAGCGCGAGCTGATTATCGGCGACCGCCAGACGGGAAAATCCACAATCGCCATAGACACCATACTCAACCAGCATGACAAAAACGTGCTGTGCGTGTATGTCGCCATCGGCCAGAAGGTCTCTACCATCGCACAGATCCATGAGACGCTCGAAAAAGCGGGTGCCATGAAGTATACCGTCATCGTCGCGGCCACCGCAAGCGACTGCGCGGCCATGCAGTATATTGCCCCTTACGCGGGCTGCGCCATTGCGGAGCAGTTCATGTATGATGGCAAAGACGCGCTGATTATTTATGATGATTTAAGTAAGCACGCGGTCGCATACCGCGCCATGTCCCTGCTGCTGCGCCGTCCACCGGGACGTGAAGCGTACCCCGGCGACGTATTCTACCTGCACAGCCGGTTATTGGAGCGCGCGGGGCACTTAAAGGACGAGCTTGGCGGTGGATCGTTGACCGCACTCCCTGTCGTGGAAACGATGGCGAGCGATATTTCCGCCTACATCCCCACCAATGTCATTTCCATTACGGACGGGCAGATTTATCTGGAAACAGAACTGTTCCACGCAGGCGTGCGCCCTGCCGTCAACGTCGGCCTCTCCGTTTCGCGCGTGGGACGCGCGGCGCAGAGAAAGGCCATGCGCAAGGTTTCCGGCAAACTGAGGCTCACACTTGCGCAATACCGCGAACTGCAGATATTCGCGCAGTTTGGTTCGGATATCGACCCGACGACAAAGCGCATTCTCGATGACGGCGACCGTCTTTCCGAAACCTTAAAGCAGAAGCAGCATGAGCCGCTTTCCCTGTGCGAGCAGGTACTGCTGCTGTTAAGCGCAACGAGCGACGTCATTAAGACCATTCCCGTAAACGAGGTGCGTTCCTTTAACGCAGGGCTGATTGCGTATGCCCACCGTGAGTTTGACGCCGCCATGTGCGAAGTGGAAACGACGTATGACCTTACGGATGAAACGCGCGAGACGCTTCTTTCCTGTATCCGGGAATATGCACAAAGCATAAAGGCGGTGTAGCATGCCCAGCATGAGCGACATCCGCTTCCACATCAAAAGTGTGAAGCAAACGCGGCAGATCACCAACGCCATGCATCTTGTCTCCGCCGCGCGCATGCGCCGGGCTTTAAGAGGCATTGAGCAGAACAGGCTGTATTTTTACCGTGCCGTGGACGCCATGCAGGACATCCTCTCCCATTCCGGGGATGCAACCCATCCGTATATCAAAATGCGGGAAAACGCGACTAAAGTCGCTTATATCGTGGTGGCGGGCGAAAAAGGTCTTTCCGGCTCCTACAACCACGATGTACTGGATCTTGCGGATAAAAGCATGCGCGGGCGCGAAGTGGCGCAGGTGTTTACTGTGGGCAATGTGGCGACCGCACATTTCTTGCGGCGCGGCATCACAATAAATGAAAGCTTTTCACGTATTGCGGAAGATCCTTCCGTCAACACCGCGCGCAGAATGGTCGATATCCTGATGGAGATGTACGACAAAGGGGAAATTGACGAGGTCCGCATCGTATTCACGCGCTTTGTCAATTCCCTGGTGCATGAGCCGACCGACCGGAAGCTTTTGCCGCTGGAGCTGTCCGACTTTGTGCCCGGGCACGCCATACCCGAGGACAGGACGGAAATGCTCTACGATCCTTCGCCGCTTGAGGTATTTGAAGCGCTTGTACCGCAATTTATGATCGGCTTTGTATACGGCGCAATGGTACACGCCTACGCAAGCGAAAACTACGCGCGCATGGCCGCCATGGAAAACGCCACCCGCAGCGCGGATGAGATGATAGAAAAGCTCACCCAGCAATACCATTCCGTTCGCCAGCTTTCCAT
>JAEXTB010000080.1 GCA_023453725.1 Bacillota bacterium
CGGGCGTCCCCATCGGCATATTCAACCGCCCGCCTTCGGATGAAAGCGCAAAGAACCTCGTTATCGTTGCGGACAACAAGGCAATTGCCGAAGCCTGCGTGGATTACATGGTAGGCGAAGCACAAAAGAAGTTCGACGCCACCGGCGAAAAGATCACCCCGCTCATCATGGTTGGCAACCTGGGCGATCCGAACGCCGTATACCGCAAGGAAGGCTTCTATGCAGCAGTTGAAAAGAACCCCGACATCTTCAACGAAGTGATCGAAGTAGATACCAAGTGGGATGCGGACACCGCACTCACCAACCTCACAGCAGCCATGCAGGCGAACCCCGAGGTAGACTTCCTCTTCACCTCCTCGGACTTCCTGTTCCCCGTGATCAAGAGCGTTCTTGAACCCATGGGCAAGTGGAAGAAGGTCGGCGAAGAAGGCCATGTCATTATGGGCGGTTTGGACGGCGATGCGGGTGCTGGCGCGCTCATCGACGAAGGATATGTGGATGGCACCGGCGTGCAGGACGTGTACTATGAAGCTTACACGCTGCTCGACGCCATGCTCAAAGCGATCGCAAACGGTGAAACCGAACCCAACGAATGGCTCTATGACCCCGGCTTTGCGCTTACCCAGGGCAACCTGGCTGAACGCCACGACGATATGTGGGGCAACAAGCTCCGCTAAGCGAGTACCCTGACGCGGACAATGTGGGTTACAGGGAAGCTACTTCCCTGTAACCCAAGTTTTCAAAAGCACTTGGGTGTTCCCAATGGACTCACACTGAATTTGCAAAAACGGGATGCGAACAATCCGCATTCCTCCACATAAAGTCAACTTTGAAGGCTAGGTGAGAGATTTGAACGTCAGGAAAGAGACAAAAACGGGGGTCATACGCACATTTGCCCGGAATATGCTGCTTTCGGATTACTTTGTATTATATCTGAGCATTGCATTTTTCCTTGTGGTGTGGGCGTTTGTACCTGCTCTGGGCAAGACGCGGAACATTGAGAATATCTTCTCCAATATGTGGCCGCTTTTGATACTTGCGATCGGTCAGATGTTTGTGCTGATCCTGGGCGGGATCGACCTTTCCCAAACGGGCTTGATCGGATTTTTAAGCGTTGCGGGCAGCATGCTCGTCACACAAAAGCTCAATCCGGAGCTGTTTGCTAAAAGCCCGATGTGGGGCGTGCTCATTAACGAAAACGGAAGCGTTATCCAGGACCCCAACGCTGCCATCACGCTTGCCATATTGACGATGGTGGTCTTGGGAACGCTGGTAGGGTTACTCAACGGCGTGCTTATCGCAAAACTGAAAATGCCCGCCTTCATCGTCACACTGGTCATGAAAATGCTGTTAAGCGCAGTTTCACTCTTCATCACAAAATCGGAAAATGTGAGCGGGCTGCCCGATTCTTTTGTGAACATCGGAAACGACAACGTTGTATGGGTACTTACAATAGGAAGCTTCATTGTGATTGCGCTTTGTATTGCCGCCTATGTGATTCTGCAAAAAAGTATGCTGGGCAAGTGGCTGTACGCGACAGGCATGAACCCCAAGGCCAGCAAGGTCTCGGGAATCCCCGTTGACCGCGTGGTGATATTCAGCTATGCGTTCTCCGGCTTCTGCGTTGCCATCAGCTCGCTTCTTTACACCACCCGCATGATGGCGGGGCGTCCGACACTGGGTGCGGATATTCTGATGGATGTCATCGGTGCCACCGTCATCGGCGGAACGAGCATGTTTGGCGGTAAAGGACGGGTATCCGGTACAGTATTCGGCGTGCTGCTGTTCGTACTCATCAGCAATGCCTTAAACCATATGCGGCTTGATTTTGCCACCATCAATATTGTAAAAGGAGCCATCATTCTCGTTGCGGCTTATATCGATGTGACGCGCATGCGCCTTATGAAAAACGTCGTCATTACGGATACGGCTGACAGGCGCAAACATGGGGGAAAGGAGACCGTTTCAGCCAACTAGAAACGGGAAAGGAAAAACCATGGAACCCATTATTGTATTTCAAGATATCACAAAGAACTTTTTCGGCGTCCCCGCGCTCAAGGGCGTATCGCTTTCCATCATGAAAGGCGAAATCATAGGTTTGATCGGTGAGAATGGCGCCGGAAAATCAACGCTGATGAACATACTTGCAGGCGTTCATATCCCGGATGGTGGCGGTATGCGTTTTGACGGCGCAGACTACAGCCCGGCTTCTGCCAAGGATGCCATTTGCTCCGGGGTTGCGTTCATCCATCAGGAACTCAACCTGTTTGCCAACCTCTCCATTGCAGAAAACTTTTATCTGGACCGGTTTGAAAAAAACCGTTTTGGGCTCATTGACCTTCGCAGCATGAACAAAAAGGCGCAGGAACATTTGGCCCAGGTAGGCCTTGATGTGAGCGCGCGTACACTTGTGGAAAAGCTCACGCAAGGGGAAAAACAGCTGGTTGAAATTGCAAAGGCGCTTTCCACCGATGCGAAGGTGCTCATATTTGATGAACCAACCACTTCACTTACGCTGCGCGAAACGGAAAACCTGTTTGCGCTCATTAAAAAACTCCAGGCCGAGGGCCGGACAATTATCTATATCTCGCACATTCTCAATGACGTCAAAGAACTTTCTAACCGCGTTGCGGTCCTCAGAGACGGGCAGCTGGTTCACGAGAGCGCTACCGACAAGATCGACGTATTGGAAATGATCTACCACATGGTCGGCAGGGATATCAACCAGATTTACCCGCCCAAGACTAACACGCCGCAGGATGAGCCGCTGCTTGAGGTGAAGGATCTCACCAAAGCCGGTATTACGCAGAACATCAACTTCACGGTGCACAAAGGAGAGGTATTGGGATTCTTTGGCCTCATGGGCGCAGGCAGAAGCGAGATGATCCGCATTGTATACGGATTGGATGATATGGAGAACGGCGAAATCCGTGTGAACGGTAAGCGCATCGTAAAGCCCACCCCCCAGAAGATGATACGGAGCGGGGTAGCGTTTGTAACGGAAAACAGGCGTGAGGAAGGGCTTTTGATGGAGGATACGATTGTTGACAATCTTTCGCTTGCTGCGCTTCCGCGTTTTGCCGGCAAGGTGCTGCGCATTATTAACCGCAAAGCGCTGGTAAACGAAGCGGCGAAAATTACGGACTCTCTTTCCATCAAATGCAGTTCGCTCTATAAGAGCACTGCAAAGAGCCTTTCCGGCGGCAACCAGCAGAAGGTCGTCATCGGCAAATGGATGCTCAACCGGCCCGATATTTTCATACTCGACGAACCCACGCGCGGTATTGATGTAGGCGCAAAGTATGAAGTGTACAGCGTAATCAACGCGTTGGCGGAAAGCGGTTCGGGCGTGCTTGTCATTTCCTCCGAACTCGAAGAGCTGATGGGCGTGTGCGATCGCATCCATATCATGAGCATGGGAGAAATCGTAGGTACGGTGTGCCGCAACGAATTCGCGAAAGAACGGATCATCAGGACTGCATTCCGGCAATGCACAGAGGAGGGCGCGGTATGAAACGGCAAGGCATATTCAAATTAACCATGCTCAACAACACGCCCATCATACTGCTTGTACTCCTGTTTTTATTAACGGGCCTGATTGAGCCGAAATTCTTTTCCTGGGCAAATATTGAAAACATATTGCTTTCTTCCTCTTATATCGGCGTGCTGGCGATCGGTATGACGTTTGTGCTGCTGACGGGCGGTATTGATCTTTCGGTAGGCTCCACCATGTATATTGCAGCGTCGCTTACCGGCATGATGATTTCTTCCTGGAACACGCCCATCTGGCTTGCGGTGTGCATTATGCTGGCGGTATCCGCCGCAATCGGTTTTTTTAACGGCGTCATTATTGCAAAGCTGAAGCTGCTGCCGTTCTTAACGACCATGGCCATGATGGTGCTGCTGCGCGGCATTGCGCTGGTGTTTACAAAATCAGTACTTGTCAAACTCCCAAGCGCGCTTTCAAGTATGGGAAGCGTCAAACTTCTGGGCATCCTGCCAATACCTGTGGTGCTGTTTGCCATTGTGATCGCGCTTGCTTCTACCTATTTAACGCACACGGCTGGCGGCAAACAGATATACGCCGTGGGTAACCATGCAGAAGGCGCACGGCTTGCGGGCATTGACCAGGATAAGATCACGATCATATGCTATGTGGTTTGCGGGTTTCTTGCGGGCTTCTCCGGCCTCATGGCGGTTACGCAGTATGGCGTAGTCAACGCGGGGTTCGGCGAAGGTGTAGAATTCAACGCAATCGCCGCTGCGGTGCTTGGCGGCGTCAGCCTCTCAGGCGGCGTAGGGCGCGTATTCCCTGGTACTTTGATCGGCACCATACTTATTCAAATGGTACAAATTGCACTTGTATACCTGAAGGTGGATCTCTATATTACACCCATCATATCCGCCTTGGTCATATTCCTGGCGGTGCTGCTTGATAGCTACCGCATCTCCATCCAGACGAAAATCGAACGCAGAAACATTTGCAAAATTGCAGAATAATTCGGAGGATCAAAACATGTACGAAATTGACAGCAGGTTGCAGCAACGCCACGATCAGAACAAACCCATCCGTGTGGCTCTGGTGGGCGCGGGGCAGATGGGCAGGGAGATTGTATGTCAGGTAGGGCTTATGATTGGCATGCAGATCGATATCGTGGTGGATCTGAAAACGGAGACCTGCAGGCGCGCATTTGAAGCAGCTGGCTATACCGGGGAACTTGTGGAAACGGATGATCTCGCGGCAGCCGAAGCTGCGCTCGCAGCCGGAAAACGCGTGATTACCACCAACTATAAAATTGCGGCCACGGCATCCCCCATTGAAAGCGTCATTGACGCCACCGGCAGCCCTGAGATGGGTGCGCGGATATCGCTTTTGTGCTTCAACAACAAAAAGCACATCGTCATGATGAATGTGGAATGCGACATCACCGTCGGGCCTATTTTGCGGCAAATGGCAGAAAACGCAGGCGTTGTCTATTCGCTCACGGCCGGCGACGAACCGGGCTCCATACTTGAAGTATACCGCTTTGCAAAAGCGCTTGGGTTCCGCGTGGTGGCGGCGGGCAAGGGCAAGAACAATCCGCTTGATATCTATGCTACCTCCAAGGATGAAGTCTGGGTGCAAAAGGCCAAGGAACGCGATATGAACCCGCGCATGCTGGTCGAATTTGTGGATGGTTCCAAGACCATGATTGAAATGTGTGCCGTTTCCAATGCAACCGGCCTTGTGCCCGATATTCGCGGCATGCACGGCCCCAAGTGCAATGTAAAAGACCTCTCTAAAGTATTCAGCCTGAAGAGTCAGGGCGGCATATTGGAGAAAGAAGGCGTTGTCGATTACGGCATTGGAGATATCAACCCCGGCGTATTTGTGATTGTGACCACAGAAAACAAGCAGCTCATTGAAGGCATGAAGCAGCGGGATATGGGCCCCGGCCCCAATTACCTCCTGTACCGCCCGTACCACCTGTGCAGTTCGGAAACACCAATCACCGTAGCGCAGGGCGTGCTGTATGGTGAATCGACCGCGCATCCCATGAAGAAGCTGACTAGCGAATGCATTACCGTCGCCAAACGCGATCTTGTAAAAGGCCAGATACTTGACGGTATTGGCGAGTGCTGCTACCGCGGCAGTATTGAGCTTGCCCCCATTGCAAAAGCGGGCAACATGCTACCTCTAGGGCTTGCAAAGGGCGCGGAGCTGCTCTGTGACGTAAAACGGGATGAAGTTATCACCTATGATATGGTCAAGCTCAACGATGACTCGGTGCTGCTGCAATTAAGGCGTGTACAGGATCAGATGTATACAGAGTAATTTGTACGGTGAAGCAAAGGGGTAAAAAATGTCCAAACACGGAATTTGGTATGATGAAACGTTGCGTCGTGAGGCGGACGCAATCGGTGATCTCAGGCGTACGCTCGACTATGACACGCTCGATCGCATTGTTGAACTATTGCTGGATGTAAAAGGGAACAAGCGGCGCGTCATAACGGCAGGCTGCGGCACGTCCGGAACCGCAGCGGAGCGTCTTGCGCATATTTTGAGCTGTATCGAAGTGCCAGCAATGTTCCTTTCTCCGGCGGATGCGCCGCATGGCGCGATGGGGCTTATTCAAAAGGGCGATATCGTAGTGCTTATTGCCAAGGGCGGGAACACGACGGAAATCCTAAACTATATTCCCTGCTGCAGGGAAAAAGGCGCAACAGTCATCGGGGTAACGCATAACAAAGACTCCGCGCTCGCGAAACATTGCGATATTTTGATGCTGATGGATACCGGAGAAGAGCCGGGGCTTTGGAAAATGCTGCCCTGCGCAAGCACACTTGGCGTTGTTGCAGCCTGGGACGCGATCGCTCTTACAGTGATGCGGCTCAATGGCTTTACCAAGGAGCAATTTTTGAGCATCCATCCCGGAGGAGCCACCGGAGAAACGCTTAAAAGCAGTCTGGCAGGAAGGTAAAGAGGATGGAAGCATTTAGGATGTCATTTGAACAGGTGATCAAGTCCGAGGGCGAAGCGATCCTTTCCCTGCTGCAAACGGTGGACCATGAGACGATTTCGCGCATTGTTGACTTGCTGGTGAAAGTAAAAGAAGAGAAGCGGCGTGTCATTACCGTTGGATGCGGCACATCCGGCGCTGCAGCAAAGAAGATTGCGCACTCCCTCTGTTGTGTGGAAATCCCGGCGACATATCTTAGCCCGTCCACCGCAGCGCATGGCGCAATGGGGTATATCCAGAAAGATGATGTCGTAATTCTCGTCACCAAGGGCGGGAACACTGCGGAACTGCTGGGGTTATTGCCCTGCTGCAAAGAAAAGGGTGCAGTTGTGATCGGCGTATGCGAGAACGATGCTTCCAAGCTTGCGCAGGCCGCAGATATATTCTTAAAGGTACGCGTCGAGCGCGAACCCTGCCCATGGGGGCTTCTCGCCACAGCAAGCACCCTTGCTGTCATTGCCGTGTGGGACGCTATTATCATCACCGCCATGCAACATAACGGCTTTACCAAGGAACAGTTTTTATGCATTCATCCCGGCGGCGCGGTAGGAGAAAAGCTTACGCGCTAAGGGATATACCAGCAAAAAACGGGCGTAAGAATGGCTTCTTGCGCCCGGACTTGTTAGGAGGAACTTATGAATACGCCCAATCCGCAGGATTTTGCATATAAAAGCGAAAAACTGCGCGCCTACATGAAACAAAACGGTTTTGACGCCGCGATATTGGCGCGGCGGGACAGTTTTGCTTGGTTTACCTTTGGCGGGGACAACAAAATATTCTACAGCATGGACATAGGATTTGGCCTACTTGTAATTACCATGGATACCGTATGCTTAATTGCGCAGGTCATGGACATTGACCGCATCTATGACGACGAACTCAGCGGCCTCGATATTGAAAAAATCGGCATCCGCTGGTGTGACCCATCCCGCGAGGAAACGGCGCTAAAATTGCTTGCGGGGAAACGCATTGTTTCCGATATCCCGCTTGATGGCGCACAGTGCAGACAGAAAGAGCTTGTCGCGTTGCAAACGCCCTATGCGCCTTGGGAAGTTGCGCGCTATCGGGAAGTCGGCAGGTTATGCGATCAAATGCTGAAAACCATTGCGGATAATATCTGCCCCGGCATGCGGGAGCAGGATATTGCCAGCATGATTTTAGAGGAGTACGGCAAGGTCTATAGCGTTCCCAAGGTGCTGCTGGTGGGCAGCGATGAACGGATTGCACACTACCGCCATCCAAATCCATCCGACAAACGCATAGAACAGGTTGTGTTGCTTCACCCGGCTGCCGATGTGCATGGTATGCATGCAAATATTACGCGCATGGTTTGTTTTAGAGATCCTCCCCGGAAACTTGTAAAGAAATATGACCTGCTAAATGATATATTGGCTATGACCTGTTCGTATCTGCGTCCCGGCGCAAGGCATGAACCACTGCTGCGTGAACGGCGCAGAATACTGAAAGAAGCCGGTATGGAGCAGGAATACTTCAACCATTATCCGGGTGCGACTGTGGGGTACTTTTTTGGCAGCTCCCAGCCCATCATAGATAATGAAGAGATTGTTGATACACAGTGCTTTGACTGGTTTCTTACCGTCACTGGTGCAAAGGTGGAGGAACTTACAATGGCCACGCCAAACGGGGGCGAGGTATTATCGGCTGCCGGGGCATGGCCGCAAAAGCGGCATGCTTATGGGGATTTTTCTGTTAACCTGCCAACACTTTATATTCGATAAAAGGAACAATAAACATAATCGGAAGTTCACTTCATCACGCCGGGATAAACATAATGCGAAGTTCACTTCACCGCTGGTGACACCATTTTGCTCCACTTTTTTAATCATGAACACTTCAAGTTTTAGGCTTCAGGGGGCAATTATAGAATGCAGCGTCTCTTTTTCTATATAGAAAGAGCCTCGATGCCGAGGCTCTTCTTGTTTTCATACTCATTTCTGGGATTACGATTAAAAGGTGAGCGGAAAAGCGGCTTCTTAGTGCCTTTTTCCTTTCAACCGGTAGCCGCACTCCCGGGGCAAGGGGAGCGCGCCCTACGCGCATGCGCGTGAAGCGGCAAGCATGGAATGCGGGGCCCCATTAGGCCCCCACATTCCGACTTATTAGGGGTGATACCCCTAAAACCCCTGTTGAAATTGACCTACAACAATGAAAAACCGGAACGCTTACCGCTCCAGTTCTTCCTGCTGCCTAGTTGACGCTGCCCAGGGCCAAACCGAACATGGTATTTCCAAGCTCCAGATCATCCCGCACATGAATTACGCCATCCTGGTATGTGCCACCGATTGCAGCAGGAACATCGTTGTCCGCTATGAGTTCTATGCCCTTGTCATGGATTGACTGGATCATTGCGGCCAGCATTTTTGACTGATCAAAAGCCAACGCTCTCTCGGCGTAAACCGGTCTACCTTCGGTTTGAGAAATGTCGAAGAACGGTTTTGTAGTAAAGAATTTATCATCCTTACCGTCTTCTCTTTGATATTCCTCGCTGCCAATGACACGAAAGCTCTTTTCGTTTTCTGAAATCGCGACACCATTTTGCGCATGGCTTTTCATATAAAGATATGCTTCTTTATGGCCAATAGCATCTAAATGGAACCTCATGGGTGTATCGGGGGCAGGTAAATCTTCTTTCAGCAGAAGATATGTTTCCTGCTCAGTTAATGTGCTACCTTCAATTGCATTTGTGTTATATGTATAACGGATCAAGAAGTCTTCTTCAATACGGTCTGAAACGGCAGCTTTAAGAGGCTTTATGCTGCTAAAGTCGTTCCTGAAGCAAATTGATTTTATCGAAACTCGGCATGCTATCTCCTCTTTCAAATAATATTGTATCCCAAATTCAGGTATAGTTACAACGTTAAGTCATTGTTCTCCCAAATAGATCATTCTTATATAATTGTGAGGATACATATCATTACGGCTTTGGAGGTATTAGCAAATGAAAGAGCCCCAGAAACTAGTCGTTGCAATCTATTCTCGCAAGTCTAAATTCACCGGCAAGGGCGAATCCATCGAGAATCAAATTGAACTATGCCGCCAATATATCCGTTCAACCTATACAAATAAGGGGGAAAAGGGGGAAGTAGAAATCCTTATTTATGAGGACGAAGGATTCTCGGGAGGAAATATTGAGCGTCCGCATTTCAAGCAGATGATGGCTGATGCCCGGCAACGCAAGTTTATATCGGTAGTCTGTTATCGTCTTGATCGGATCAGCCGTAACATTGGTGACTTTGCAACGCTCATAGAAGAATTAAACGAGCTCAATATTGAATTCGTATCAATTAAGGAACAATTTGATACGTCCTCACCAATGGGGAGGGCTATGATGTACATTTGTTCCGTTTTCTCACAGCTAGAAAGGGAAACCATTGCTGAACGTATTCGGGACAATATGCATGAGCTATCTAAAACTGGCCGCTGGCTTGGAGGCATGACTCCGATTGGGTATGTTTCAGAGAGTATTGAGCACGTTACGGTGGATGGTAAAATAAAAAAGGCATGCAAGCTAAAGCTCATCCCAGATGAAGCAGACCTTGTCCGTCTTATCTTTTCAAAATTTCTTGAAACAAATTCTCTTTCAAAAACTGAGACTTTTTTGGTTCAAAACAACATTACAACTAGGCGTGGCATTCTTTTTAATCGGTTTTCTATAAAAAACATACTAATGAATCCTGTTTATATGATTGCTGATAAATACGCCTACAGATACTTAACGGAAAACGAGGTAGACTTATTTGCGAACGAGACTGATTTTAATGGTAAGCACGGTGTAATGGTTTATAACCGGACCATCCAGAAGCAAGGGGTTGCCAATAAAATTCGTCCGATGGACGAATGGATAGTGTCGGTCGGTAAGCACACAGGAATTATAAGCGGGGAAGAGTGGATCAAAGCTCAAACCAATCTTGAACAGAACCGGTCGAAGTCCTATCGGAAACCGCGCAGCAATGTAGCTTTATTGTCTGGTTTACTCCGGTGCGCTGACTGTGGTGATTTTATGCGGCCAAAGCTTAGCTCCAGGCTAGATACAAATAATGAAAGGATTTACACTTATGTTTGCACAATGAAGGAGGTTAGTCGGGGCGAACGATGCAAACTCAAAAATGCCAATGGAAACATTCTTGATAAGGCAGTTTGCGACGAGATTAAAAGGCTAGGGGAGGACAGCTCCGAATTTATCCGTCAACTAGAGCTTGGAAAACAAGAAATCTCGAGTAACCATGCCGAAATTGAAGCAGATATTGAACGTCTGAAAAAAGCTGTCGACGAAAATGACAAAGAAATTAAGGCTCTTATCGCGTCTCTTACGTCTGCGTCCGGCAGCTCTGCAGAAACCTATATCATAAGGCAGATAGAACAGCTCCACGATAAGAGCGAAATGCTCAATCAGCGAATTTCAGAGCTTGAAGGACTAACAAAAAGCCATGAGCTTTCTACGATTGAGTTTGATATTATTCGCCAAATGCTTTTTAACTTTAAGGACACCCTAGATGATATGAGTGTGGAACAGAAACGTTCAGTATTACGGTCGTTTGTACAAAAGGTGACTTGGGATGGGGAGAACGCACACATTTACTTATTCGGCTCCGCTGATGATGACGTTGTAGATCTACCGGGTGTTAAGTTCGACGCAGCAACAGAGCCGTTAAGTGAGGATAGCAAATGAAATCCTCATGAGTATTCGATCTGACAAACGTAGGCCACGCGAAGTCTCCCTCAATGACGCAATCGGTACCGATCGGGATGGAAACGATATTTCTCTGGCGGAAGTG
>JAEXTB010000303.1 GCA_023453725.1 Bacillota bacterium
CCGCTCCAATACCCGCTGGGAGGGCAGGTTTTCGCATTCCGTTTCGGCAATCACATGTTTTACCCGCGCTTCACGGAGCGCCCAATGGCACATGGCGGCAACGGCTTCTGTCATATACCCGTGCCCGCGGTGTTCTTCCCCAAGGCCATACCCGATTTCGACTTGCCCGTTCTGATCCGGCACATTCTTAAAATCCGCCGATCCCACTACAGCGCGGTCTTTCTTGCAAAGAATAAGCCAAAATGTATGGAACAGCGTATTCGCTTCATCCCGCTCCACAATTTCAAGCTGCCCTTGCACAATATTCAGGAATTCGCCCGTAAGCGGTTCAGCCCGGTAGCTGCAGTTGAGTTCGCGCTCCAGCGTTGATAACTCTTTGATCCATAGCCGCAGCTGACGTGCGTCAAGCGGTACAAGCAGCAGCCGTTCCGTCTCCAGTTTCATCGTTATCTCCTCGGCCTATATTACATCTATATTACCATGGATTGTTAAGGGTTTCCATTTTGATTAAGGCACATATACAAAAGGCTGAATGAGTGGCTGCAAAAAATATTTTTTAATTGGGTACACTTTCAATGCAAAATTATGCCCGTCCCATTCGTTTATATGGATGAAGAGGTGAAAGAGCGCATGCATGCCGATCTCAACAACGCATTAAAGAACGCGGTGACCGCACATTCCAAAAACCTTGTGCGTCTTGCGTTTACGTATACAAAAAACGTACAGGACGCCGAGGATATTGTGCAGGAGGTATTCTTCACCTACCTTGACAAGGCACCGGCCTTTGCGGACGAAGTGCACGAAAAAGCATGGCTGATCCGCGTAACCGCGAACAAATGCAAGGATGCGCTGCGAAAGCGCAAAAGCGCGCCGCTCCCGTTATCCGAAGATATTGTGAGCCTGCCCCCGGAGGAGCGCACAGTCCTTTTTGCAGTGCTGGAACTGGAGGACAAATACCGGCTGCCGCTGCACCTTCACTATTACGAAGGGTATTCCATTGTGGAAATCGCGCGTATACTCCAGGCCAATCCCGCCACGGTGGGCTCGTGGCTGCAGCGCGGGAGGGCGCTACTCAAAAACCAGCTAGGAGGGGATACCGATGTTCGATGAAAAGACGTACCGCTCGGCCATGGAGCATATTCAGCCGGACGCGGGCTTTGAAGAGAAAACACTCTCTTTGTTACAACAAAAACAGAACGGAAAGAAGAAAGAAGGATTGTATATGAAAGCGAAAAAAGTGGGTCTCCTTTACGGCGGCATTGCCGCGTGCCTGCTCCTGCTGTTGGGCGGATATGCTCTGTTGAGCTCCAAAGCCAATGTTCCACCGCAGGAAACCATGCCGCCGACCACCGCAAAAGCGATGGTCAACATCGACGGCATTATTGAAGAGGTTTCCGAAGACGGTCTCTCCTTCCGCGTGGGCGACCTCTGGGTGCATGTGGATGAAAACACCATGTACGGCATTCCCGGCCCCAATGCCGCCCCTGCAGACGAGCAGCTCGTAAGCAACACATTCCTTGTCGGCAACGCGGTATCTGGTTATACCGAGGAGGATCCAGCCTCCGGTTCCGTATACGCGCTGCGTATTTACAACAACTTCCCCCCGCAGCAGTAATATCAGCAATTGGTACAGGGCGGCTCATAATGAGCCGCCCTGTGCTTTTCTCGTAGTATTTTTATTGTTGATCCACAGCCAGTCCCGGATGACGGCAAATTTGCGCCTCGGAAAGAGAGCATGGAGCGATAAGCAAAAAGCCCTGATGTGTGCTATCCTACAGGTAAGGAAGTGTTGCTATGCACGCATGGGAAGCAATCCAAAACGCCATAACGTTGATTGAAGAGAACTTAGCCAAAGAGATCCAAATAGACGCCCTTGCGAGAGGGGCGGCGCTGTCGCCTTACTATTTCCAACGCCTGTTTGCACGTTTGGTGAAAAAGCCGGTAAGCGAATATATAAAGCTGCGCAGGCTTGCAAAAGCGTCGGAGGCGCTCAGAGAAACGGACAACCGCATTCTTGATGTGGCGCTTACTTATGGGTTTTCCGGCCATGCAAACTTTACCCGCGCCTTTAAAGCAGCGTACGGCGTTACGCCCGGGGAGTACCGCAAACATCCCGTCATACTGAACCAGTTCATTAAGCCGGACTTGCTCTTGCAATATGTCATGGTAGAGGAAGATGTGACGTTACTTGCCGATGGTATGGTGGTGGAAGTCACCCGAAGGCGGCTGGATCAACCGCGCTCATTGATTGGAATTTCCGGCGAACTGCCAATTTCAGAATTGACCGGCGGCAGGGCGACAGGTGTGGCCACGGCCGGACTTCTTTGGGATGCGTTTCACCGCCAAAAACCCGGCATCCCGCAGCTGCTGCCAGGCGGGAACGAATACGGCATACTGTATCTGGGGGATGCGCAAGAAGGCTTTTGCATGTATCTGGCGGGGGCAGAAGCCGCTTCAACAGAAGCGGCCGGGGAATATGCCGCCTATACGCTTCCTTGCGGCGATTATGTTGTTTGCTGCTTTGAGGCGCAAAACTTTGCGGAACTCATTGGCTCTGCGGTGTTCAAAGCATCTTCTTTCATGAATACATGGATGAACATGCACGGCTTGATTTGCGGCGATTTTGCAGCCGAAATTTACTATGGTACAACACCCGACGCGTGCTATATGGAACAATGGCTCCCTATCCGTATCAACAAATAAATCCCCATCCGCTTTGCGCTACATTTACCATGAAATACAGGAGGCGCTGAACATGGCAACCGTATCAAACATTACCCTCATCGAGCAAGCCGAGCGGCACGTATTATCCGTACGGCAAACCATTCACTTTGATGATTTCTCCGCCGTTGCGGGAGTGGCCTATCAAACAATTGGAAAATATGCGAAAGAAGGCGGCATTCTGTTTTCCGGCTGTCCGTTTGTATGCTACCACAATGCTGATCTAGAGCAGCTGGATGTGGAGCTTGGGTTTCCTGTGGCAACGCCAATAAAAGGGCAAGGTGCCATTACTGGGTATACAATTCCCATACAAAAGGCGGTATCAGGAATATTCCTAGGCCCGTATACCAAGACCGATCCGCTGATGATGGATATTTTCGCTTGGATTGCACAGACCGGTTATGAACCGCGCGGAGAAATCTATCATTATTACCTCAATGATGAGACCCGCCCTACCACAGAGCTTCTTACACAGATTGTTGTAACAATCAAATAAGGGAGTTATGAGGTTCTACATCCAAAACAGCAGGCCAATCGCCTGCTGTTTTCATTTACCGCCACGTTTTACGGTAGGTGTAGGGCGTCATCTGCTCATGGTCGCGAAACAGTTTGATAAAGTAGCTTGGATGTTCCACGCCGATTTTCTCACAGATGTCATAGACCGGCATATTCGTTGTCCGCAATAGTTCCTTTGCGCGGTTGATGCGCAGATTGTTGAGATAGTGTGCGGGCGAAACGCCGAAATGCGCTTTAAACTGCCGCTGGAGATGGTATTTGCTGATGGAAAGATACTCCGAAAGCGTTTCCAGCGTAATTTTTTCCGCATAGTGCGCATCCAGATATGCCGCCGCCTGCAGCAGATAGCCTTCCGCCCCGTAAGGCGTAAGGCTCTGCGCGTTTAAAACAAGCTCGGTCAGCAGTTCCACAATATGCATGGAGGCGATCAAATCGCTGTTGACGCTGCGCGGGCGGTAGAGCTGCAGCAGCCGCTCCATATAAAACGGCACATGGGAGGAGGCGGGGATATGGATGGCGTTTGCGCCTTCCTTTGCAAACAGCTCATAATAGTGCGCAACAGAAAGCCCGTACACATGAGCGAACTTCAAGTGCCAGTGTCCTTCCGGCCCCGTTTCATAACGTTGGAAGGACATACAATCCAAAAACGCAACGTCGCCCGGCAGCAGGGAATACTCCTTCTCCCCATACAATAGCTTCCCGGAGCCGCCTAGCGTATAAAGCAGCAGGTAGGAAGGCAGGCTGTCCCGTTCGGTATAATAGTGTTTACCCGCCTTCAACTCCCCAAGCTCCTGCGCGTAGAAAAACCGAGACTTATCAAACAGGTTGGGCGTGACCGTGGTGATATAAGACTCCTTTGAAAGATCCAGCGCCGCTTTGACGGTATAGTCCTTCATACTTTCGCCCTCCCTTTCCATTCTGTTGGCGCAACATATTCGTATTCTGAGGACAGAATACCGCATGTGTTTTGCCCGGTCAATCCCTGCCTGCCCAATCAAAGAATAAATAGTGTCTTCAATGCTGCTTTTCGGGCTTTCGTTGCATTTTTTTAGCCGCATATGCATAATGCGCAATATTTTGCTATATTGCCGCAAGTTCGTAGGATGTGCTTTTCCCCTGCGGTGGATATAATAATTCTAACGACAGAAGTATCAACATTTATTTGCCCATCGAAAATAATCAGAAACAGAGGAAACGAATATGAGCATGCTGCAACCGCTTTCCCTGCCGGTAAAACCGAGAATAGGGTTGTATACCGTTGGATTGAAGGCCTATTGGGATCAGTTCAAGGGGCTTCGGGAACGCTTGATCGCTTACGGAGAATTCATCAGGGATCGAATGTCCGAATGGGGAGACGTCTATTTTTACGGCCTAGTGGACGACAGCGCAAGCGGCAGGCAGGCGGGCGAATGGTTCAATGAGCGCAATGTCGATCTTGTATTCTGCCACTCCGGCACGTATATCACAAGCGACAGCGTGCTGCCGGTGCATTTAAGCTGCAAAGCGCCCATGGTGCTTCTTAACCTTCAGCCCACCGCGCAGATCAACTATAAAAAAACCACCACCGGGGAATGGCTGGCCAACTGCGGCGCATGCCCGGTGCCGGAAATCACCTACGCTTGCAACCGCGCAGGGATCGATATTCAAGTCATCAACGGCTTATTGGGCATGCCGGAAACCTACCCCGGTTCCCTTGCGCAAGAAAACACGGCGAATCGCCCCGAGGCCGTGCTTGCATGGAAGGAGATTTCCGAATACATCCGCGCGGCAGGCGTCAAGCGCATGCTCAAATGCTCCCGCTTTGGCTTCCTGGGCGGAAATTACAGCGGAATGCTGGATATGTACAACGATTTTACGATGTACGAGGCCATATTCGGCCTGCATGTGGAAATATTGGAGATGTGCGACCTTGCGCATGTCATGAATTCCGTCACGCCCGAGGAGATCGCCGCAAAGCGCGCAGAGATGGACCGTTTCTTTGTGCTTTCCGACGCGCCTGTTGCGGACAGCATTGCAAGTATTCCTACCGAAGAGCAGCTCAACTGGTCCGCCACCGTCGCGGCGGCTCAGGAACAGTTTGTAAAAGAGCGCAAGCTCGATGCGCTGACCTATTATTACCACGGTGCCGACAACAACGAATATGAGCAGATACAATCCGGCTTTATTGTGGGCCACTCGCTGCTCACCGCCCGCTCCGTTCCCTGCGCGGGCGAGGGCGATATGAAGACGGATATCGCCATGAAAATCTGCGATACTTTAGGCGTAGGCGGCAGCTACTCCGAAATTGTCACGGTGGACTATCTCAACTCCACCATACTTTGGGGCCACGATGGGCCTTTCCACATTGCCATCGCAGATGGCAAGCCGATTCTGCGAGGCATGGGTGTGTACCACGGCAAGAAGGGCGCGGGTATTTCCGTGGAGGCAAAAGTCAAAAACGGGCCTGTTACCACACTGGGTCTCACGCAGCAGCGGGACGGCAAGTTTAAGTTCATCATTTCCGAAGGAATTGCAACCGACGGGGAGATCATGAACATCGGCAATACGCAGACGCAGGTGGACTTTGGCGTACACCCCGACCGCTACATGGATAAGTGGTTCCGTGAAGCGCCGCCGCACCATTGCAGCATGAGCGTGGGCCACAACAAGGAGCTGTTCCTGAAAGTGGCGAAGCTGCTGGGCGTTGACGCCGTGGTAGTTTAACAAGAATGAGACGCGGGGTTCTGCCCCACACCCCGGCAAAGGGGCATGATGCCCCTTAAGAATCCCGAATTATAATGGCCGCGAGATATCGCGGCCATTTGTATTATGATTTGAAAAACTGCTCCAGCTTTGTATGCAAAGCATCCATATCTTCTTGGGAAAGAGAGTAGTACACGGCATCCCGTTCATCTGTAGAATTGTAGTATTCGAGCTCATTTCCATCAAGATATAGCACAAACAAGTCGTTGCCCATTCCATCCCTGCAACGAATACTCCAGGAATAACCGGGCGCCGGGGTATGCTTTGGACCGCTGTATGGAACAAGTCCCGCCTCCTGAACGAAAAGGACAACCGCAACGGCATCTTCCCCAACGAATTGTTTCCCCGGGGGTGGGGCGTCCTTGTTTAATTCCACCACGCCATCGGCAGGAACAAGTGCGGCAAAATTCATCAGCGCGGATTGCTGCGTTTCAACAACCTCTTTGTGCCCGTGGGTAAACAGGATCATTAGTACAAACAAAACAACCGCCCCCAGCGCCAAGGGGAATGTACCTTTCTTTTGCATCGTGCCTCCCGGACATTGACTCAAATACTTTTTTACATCAAAAAGGAAGCGTCGGAAGGTTTCCGGCGCCTATACCTCTTATAGAGGTCACTTTTTATTTATTTCTGCTCGGAAGCGGGTGGGATGCAACCATCCGGAAACTCAGGCGAGCAAACAGTTTCATCAAATACAATATCATTCTTTTCCATGACAGATGCCTCCTTGTTTGTTTTTTCCGTTGCTTATTCATACCTCCATTTGAATCTATTCAAACAAAAACTTACAGGACGCGCGCCATTCCGGCTGCGCGAATTCCCGGAACCGCACAGGAGCCTTCCCCAAACACCGCATCCATCCCCGAACGGTACTCCTCCAGAAGATCCAGCGGCACCCACGCCTGTATGGTGCCCGCAAAACCGCCGCCATGCACCCTGGTTGCGCCTCGGTCTTTTAACAGATGCTCGCTCAGGCAAAGGGCCGCTGCGACCGGTTCCTGCTGCGGATTTGCAGCAAGATATACGTTTTGCAAGTACATAAATGAGGATTGCCCGCTTTGCCGTACCAGGGCAAGAAAGCGTTCCACATCCCCCGCTTTGAGCGCGTCCGCCTGCTGTTCCACCCGCGCGTGGTCTCGGAAAAAGTGCGCCGCGCGCAAGAATGCACGGTCTCCGCATGCCTCACGAATACGGGCGGCGTTTTCATAAAGCGCTTCCTCCGTCACATCCCGCAGGACTTCCCCGCCCAAAGTGCGCGCCACAGCGCGCATTTCTACCGTTACCGCGCCATATTCGCCCGTTAATCCTTCATGATTGCCATGGGTATCCGTAATGCAAAGCGCATACCCCTGTGTCGAAACCGGGATGGGTTCCACCACCGGCGAAAGCGGGTCCAAGAAATCCATGCGTACAAACCCGCCCACGGCGCAGGCCATTTGGTCCATCAGGCCGCAGGGTTTGCCGAAATACTCATTTTCCGCATACCGGCTGATGATGGCCGCCTCAACCGGCGCCAATCGTCCTTCGTTATATAGGTGGCTTTGGATGCAGCAAAGCAGCACCTCAAACGCCGCGCTTGAAGAAAGCCCCGAGCCGCGCAGCACATCGGACACCATGTATGCCCGAAAACCGCCCACGCGGTAACCGCGCTGCTGCATGCCATTGGCAACGCCGCGAATGAGCGCCGCTGAGGTTTCTTTTTCTTCCTGCTTTATGGAAAGGTCTGCAATGTTGATGCTGATTCCGCCGAACCCTTCCGAATACAGCTCCACCGAGCCATCTTCAGTCGGCGACGCAGCACAGAGCATATCGAGCTCCACCGCAGCAGCAAGCACCGCGCCGTGGTTGTGATCCGTATGGTTGCCGCCCACCTCCGTACGGCCAGGCGCCGAAAATAAGGAGACGTCATGCGCACCGAACCGGTTTAGATACCCCGACGCCACTTGTGCGCAGCGCTTACGCGCAGCAGGAATGTCCTGATAGATACGGGAAAGCGCTGAATCAAACCCACACTGAACGAGTTGTTCCGTCATTTTGGATGCAAACATTTGTACACCCCCTATTGTCTCATATTGTACATGAATTTTACAGGTGCGCATAGGGGGAAGCCTCTGTGGAAAAGAACAAAAAGGGCCGCACAAATTGTGCGGCCGAATGGTAATATTGGAGGCCCTGCCTCCAAACCTCCGCTTAGGGTCGTAACAACCCTAAGAACCTTTTTTAAAGACGTACAATTTCGGGGTAGGTTTCCAAAGGGACGTTACATCCCTTTGGTAGGGGTACGGGGGCAAAGCCCCCGTGATGAAAGACTGCTGCTACTCCGTCGGCACGTCAACGCCGATCAGCGCGCCGCCATCCCCCGTCTGCACGGTGGGCAGCTTGCCGTCCCACTTGTTGATTGTCTCATAATCAATCAATGTCTGGTTGAGGGATTCGGCCAGTTTGCGGTTGGCCTCGGCCTGCGCTTCCGCCTCCACGGCGATCTGCTTTGCCTTGGCTTCCGCCTCAATCACGGCTGCTTCCGCCTCGGCCTGCGCTGCGATGACCTTCTGCTTCGCGGTGGCTTCCGCGATGACGACCGCCTGCTCCTGCTCGGTGCGGGTCTTGATGAGGTTCTGCTCCGCTACCTGCTTCTGCTCGATAGCGGCAATGTATTCATCCGAAAAGTCCCAATCGATGATGTTGAAATCTTCCACCACGATGCCGGAATCGGCAAGCTTCTGCTTCATGTTGTTGTCCAGCTCCACAGAAACCGTGCTGCGGTCCGCAACCAGCGTGCTTGCCGTATATTCGGCCACAACAGCCTTAAATACCTCATGCACCGCGGGAACAAGAATCACGTTTTCATAGGCGTTTCCGACGTTGCGGTAGATGGTCTGGCTCATGCCTTTATCAACGCGGTAATTGACCGCAAGCTTCGCAGAGACCGTCTGCAAATCCTTGGAGAATGCCTGCGTTTCAACCTCCAGCTTCACGATACGGTTGTTGATGAATATCACCTGCTGCGCAAAGGGGATTTTAAAATGCATGCCCTCCTGCAGTACGATATCACTCACCCTGCCCAGCGTCATCACCACGCCCGTATGCCCAGCAGGCACCACGACAACGGCGCCCAGCACCACGGAAAGTACTGCGATCACAATGATCGCGGTCAATACAACCTTACCCCCCGAAACTTTTCCATCCTTGTTTTTAAACATGTTGCTCCCTCCATGTATGGTTTTACTATTTATAAAAAGCAAACGCTTTTTATTGTTCGCGTCGGCGAAATAAATTCGCCTGCTCTCCCGCCACTGCGCGGCGCGTGCCGCTATCGCGTCACGATACTAATCTTGTTTCGAAAACGGGATTAGTATAAAAAGGACTACAATGAGTATACCATAGTGCAGGAGCACATGAAGACCAAAAGATGGCATGGCCACGAACCTCTTTTAACATTTTCGTGAACTCTTTTGCGTAAGAGCGCAGACGCGGGGTGCCATTGGTTGGCAAAACAGAAAAATCTGCTATACTGTAGTGTGCAGCAGCCCGCACAAGCGGGCGGAGGGGGCAGTGCATGGAAAAGAAATCCTTTGTACGCGGCGCGGCGATACTCGCAATCGCCGGATTGATTGTAAAATTCATTGGCGCAATTTACCGGATTCCGCTCAACAACATTGTGGGTGTCGAGGGGATGCGGTATTACGATATCGTCTACCGCTACTATACATGGCTTCTTGTCATTTCCTCGGCAGGGCTGCCGACCGCGATCTCAAAGCTCGTATCCGAACGCGCAACGCTGGGCGATTACCGCGGGGCACGTACCGTATTTAAGACCGCCTTCCGGCTGCTGCTGATTATCGGCATCACGACGACGGTGATCATGTTCTTTGGCGCGGGAGCGCTTGCCTCCATTTCCTACCCGGCAGACGCCACCGCGGAGATTGCCAAACAGGCGCTGTCTTTCCGCGCGCTTGCGCCCGCGCTGCTCTTTGTCTCCCTCATGTGCGCGTACCGCGGCTACCTGCAGGGCATGCAGCAAATGGTGGGCACCGCCTTCTCCCAGGTGGCAGAGCAGTTGGGCAAACTCGGCATCGGTTTTACGCTCGCTATGCAGATGCTGCCGCGGGGGCCGGAATATGCGGCCATGGGTGCGCTGATCGGGGTGAGCGCGTCCGAATTGGTCGGCCTTGTTGTGATATGGCTTTTCTATCTCCGCCGCAAAAAGGAATTCTCGCTGCAGATCGCGGCCACGCCGCGCAACAAAGAAAAGGCTACCTTTGGTTCCATCTCAAAAAAGATACTTGCCATTGCCGTACCGGTAACAATTGGTGCTTCCGTCATGCCTGTGGTTGGTATCCTCGACAGCGCGCTTATTATCCGCGTTCTTGAAAGCATCGGTTACACGGTAAAGGAAGCGGGCAACGCATACGCGCTGCTGTATTCCTACGTGACGCCTATTATTAACATGCCCGCCGTGCTGACCTCTGCGCTTGCTATGAGCCTTGTGCCCGCCATTTCCGCTTACATGGCAAAGAAGGATGTGAAGCGAGTGCGTTCTGCGGCCCGCACAGGGCTGAAGCTTTCGCTTATCATTGGTACGCCGTGCGCAGTAGGCTTGTTTGCGCTGGCCGAACCGATCCTAGGCATGCTGTTCCGCTCCCTTGACCCAACGCAGCTGAAACTTGCCGCAGAGCTTCTGCAGACGGCCTGCATCGGTGTGGTATTCCTCTCCATTGTACAGACTCTTACAGGCGTAATACAGGGCCTGGGAAGGCCTTCGGTGCCTGTTATTAACCTCGTATTCGGGGGGGTCTTAAAAGTCGTCACGCTGCTTGTGCTGATGCACCGGCCGGAAATCAACATTCAGGGTGCCGCGGTCTCCACCGTAGTCTGCTACGCCTCGGCCGGGATCCTTGACATCGTCTACCTGGTGCGAAAGACGGGTATGTCTTTGAATCTCTACGACGTGTTCGGCAAGCCCATCCTCTCTTCCGCGCTGATGGGAATACTCGTGACGTTCCTATACCGCGCCATTGTGGGCCATGCAAGCGCTACGATAGCGACGCTGGGCTCCGTGCTTGCGGGCGTCATGCTCTACGGCGTGCTCGCTATCGTTCTGAAAATGTTCAGCGCGGACGATCTGCAGTTTATCCCCGGCGGCAACCGGCTTAGAAAAGTGTTCCGGGTGTAACTTATTTGCCGAAGATCCGATGGGGCTCCGCCCCATTCCCCGCTTAGGGGCGTTACGCCCCTAAGAACCCGTTTTGAAATCAGTCAATATCGTTTCCTAATGTCATAATCGCTTTCTTTTGTTTCTTGCACCCAAATGGCACATTTGGGTATCCATTAAGGATTGATGTGCATCCTAAAGGCTGCACAACCGATCTTTCGTGGAAAGAAAAGAAACGTATCCTTCGTATAAAGGAGTCTCTTATGCCTACCTTGACCATCACCGCGCTTTCCACCCCAGCGACCATTTCCTGTGCTGCGCTTGACGCCTGTAAAAAAGCGGACAAGCTGTATTTGCAGACAGCCAATACGCCCTGCGCGCTGCCAATACTTGAGGCTGGGCTTGCTTATGCCACGATGGATGACCTGTATGAGCAAGCCGAGGATTTTGATGAACTGAGTGAAGGCATTCTCAACCGCCTGCTTGCGGCTTGCCGGGAAGGCGACGTGGTATACGCCGTACCCGGGCGCGGCATGGGCGACCTGCTGATAGAATTCAAAAAGCGCGCCGCGCAGCAGCAGACGGCATTATGCGTACTGCCCGGCGTTTCCTATGCGCAGGCGGCTTTGGCACAAGCAGGCCTGGATTACGGGACTTGCCTCACGGTAGCGGCAAACGCACTGCCAGAACCAATCAACCCGAAACTGCCGCTTGCCATTGAAGAGCTGGATACTAAAATCCGTGCGGGCGAAGTCAAGCTGACGCTTACGGAATACTACCCGGACGAGCATCCGGTGACGCTTTGCACCATGACACAAACCGGCGTGTATCAGAACAAAACAGTTCCGCTCTATGAGCTGGACAGGCAGGATGGGTTCCACGCGACGGCGGTACTTTTTGTCCCCCCTGCCGAGCTCTTATCCCTCTCCCGCTTTGGATACCCTGAGCTTGCTGCGGTCATGCACACATTGCGCGTACCGGGCGGCTGCCCCTGGGACAGGGAGCAGACGCATGAGAGCCTGAAAAAAACCATGATCGAAGAATGCTATGAAGTGCTAGACGCCATCGATCAAAGCAGCGACGCCGCCCTATGTGAAGAGCTGGGGGACGTATTGCTGCAGATTGTGTTCCATGCTGAAATTGCCGCCGAGCAAAGACGGTTTACGGACAGAGACGTGACCACAGGCATTGTCCAGAAGCTCATTTACCGGCACCCGCACGTATTTGGTACAGGGAAAGCGGATACACCGGATGCGGTAATAGAAAAATGGGAACAGTTGAAGAAGAAGGAGAAGCACTTTACCACGCAGACGGAAGTATTACGCGCGGTGCCGAAAAACCTCCCCGCGCTGATGCGAGCATATAAGCTGCAGAAAAAAGCCGCGCAGGTCGGCTTTGATTGGGGAAGCGCCAAGGAAGCCTTCCACAAGCTGCCGGAAGAGACAGAAGAACTGCGCATTGCGATGGAGACAAACGGGAACATCGCGGAAGAGATGGGTGATCTGTTGTTTGCGGCCGTAAATGTCTGCAGGCTTTTGCATCTGGAGCCGGAAGAAGTACTCACCAGCGCAAGCGAAAAATTCCTTGCACGTTTTGCGGGTATGGAAGACTTGGCTCTCTCAAAAGGCACCTCGCTGGACACGATGACGCTCGATGCGCTCGAAGCGCTTTGGCAAGCCGTTAAAAGTGCCGAATATAGGCAAAAATAAGGCATAAAGGGCTTGTATATCGGCAAAAAGGCTGATACAATAGGTTTCGGCATAATCAATGCTGAATGAACATTGAACATTTAAGGAGGATAATCCACTTATGAACAAAACGGATCTGATCGCTGCCGTCGCGCAGAAGAGCGAGCTTTCCAA
>JAEXTB010000132.1 GCA_023453725.1 Bacillota bacterium
GCGTCATACTTGCTCATGATGCGGATATTCTTGCTGTCCTGCAGGAGCACCTTATCCGTCTCCATGTCCGTTACCGAGATTACAACCTGCGCATCTTTTTCGGAATTCAGGTTGAGTTCGCCCGTGAGCAGCGGAGGATGAATGTCTATCTTGGTAATTTGGCGGCTAAGCGTTACCGTTTGTTCAAACGGCTGCGTAAAGCCCGGGATTTCCACATGGACAAGCACATCGCGTTCGCCCACCTCGTTTGTGCCCGTAAGCGTCACTACAGAGCCGAATGTGCGATACAAGGAGGGGAATATGTTTTCTTGTACCGTATACGTAATCTCCGGAGTCGTTGCAGCGCTAAAATCGGTGTATGTGACCGAAGGCAATGCCGGGGTACCGCCTGCAAACAAAAGCACGGCTACAAGCGCGATGGCAAGAACGCCCACGCCAATCAGAATACCCGGAAGCGCCGAGCGCTTTTTGGGCGGGGGCGTAATCATAATGGGAATATTCGCGCCCGGGGCATATACCGGCGGCTGGGGGGCATGTACGGGCTGCACGGGCTGCTGCGGCGCACGGACAAGCTCGTGCTCAACGGGCCGTATGGGAGCGGCCGTCTGCCGGCTTTCGGGACTTTCCTGAGGCGCTTCGACAGGCTCTGTCGGAAAGACAGGTTCAATTACTGTACCCTGTGCGGCGGGCGGGTTCTCAGGCTGGGCCTGGGCCGGCATGAGGGTGCCGCAGCTGGGGCAAAACTTACCGGTTTCTGGCAACCGGGTGCCACAATTTGTACAATGCATATGTTTCCCTCCGTTTAGGCGATTGCCGCTTGCAGAATTTCAATGTTCTCGACAAGCTCGTTACGCATGGTGGTTATGCGGCCATTCAAGCGCTCGACTGTTTGCTCAAACTGCAAGGTGAAGTCCTCATCCAGTTTGCGGTCGCCTTGGTCAATCAGCTTTGAAATTCGGTCCGAACGGTACACGCTCGAAGCCATACGCAATACGTCCCCCATCTGCACGGCAATGGAGAAATCCTGGCTGAAGCCCTGCATTTCGTCAATGCGAACCAAAAGTGCGTCATGGCTGCTTTTCATAAACGGCGGGCAGACGACGTCTTTTAATGCCTGCTGTGTCTGCGCAATGACCTGGGAAAGCTGGCCGGCCATGAGAGCGTAATCCGTATAACCGGTGGTGTTTTCCGCATAGGAGAATTCTTCAAAGGGTTCGAGCGCCTCGCGCATTTCAAAGTAGTAGTCAAATACGGTTTTCATATCCTCCGCGGATTGCTTGATATCCCCAAGATATAACGTATATACTTCTACGGTTTTATCAAAGGATTCATCCGCCGTTGAAGAAGTAAACGAACCGCTCATGGCATCGAGCTGCTCGATCTGCGCCGTAAGCTCATCGTATTTTGCCTTTACTTCATCATAATTGTCTTCCGGATCAAACTCACTCCCGTTGCTGAATGCTTTGTCATACTCCTCCCAGTACGCTTTGGTATCTTCAATATGCCAGTTGCAGATCTCAACCAGCGTATTGGAGATTTCTTCTGTTTTGAGTATGTTTTCCTGCATCAATGTAAGGTTGCTGCCAATTTCGGCATACGCATCGCTGGCGCAGCCTGAAATAAGCGCAAGAAAAACGGGGAGCAATATCATTAGTTTTAGGTAACGCGGTCCTTTTTGCATGCATTTCACCCTTTCATGGCAGTAACTTTTTTGAGGCGGTTACGGGCACCTGCGTGATCGAACCAATTTGTGAACCAAATGTGAACTAATTGTATTATAAGATAATATTGCTAAGTTGAAAACAATTACATGTAATGATATTTATTTAAATTGCTGGAATCCCCATCCACATCAAAATAAATAACAAAAAGGCTGCCCGGTTCACCGGGCAGCCCGCTTTCTATAAGCCTTAGTTCTTCTTTGCGGCAATCTCGGCTTCGAACTTCTCTGCAAAAGCATCGAGCGACATCGTGCCAAGATCGCCCTCGCTGCGGGAGCGCACGGCAACCAGACCCTGTTCGGCTTCCTTATCGCCGATGACGAGCATGTAGGGGACCTTTTGCATCTGCGCCTCGCGGATCTTGAAGCCGATCTTTTCGTTGCGCAAATCCGCCTCTGCGCGTAACCCCCTTGCGCGCAGCGCATCGCGCACCTCATTTGCGCGCTCGCTGACACGGTCGGTGATGGTGAGCACCTTCACCTGTACGGGAGAGAGCCATGCGGGGAACGCGCCCGCGCAATGTTCGGTAAGCACCGCGATGAACCGTTCAATCGATCCATACACCACGGTATGGATCATGACGGGGCGGTGCTTTTCATTGTCCGCGCCCACATAGGTAAGGTCAAACCGCTCCGGCATCTGGAAGTCAAGCTGTATGGTGCCGCACTGCCAGGTACGACCGATGGCGTCCTCCAGATGGAAGTCGATCTTCGGGCCATAGAACGCGCCGTCGCCCTCGTTGACCTTGTAGGGCAGGCCACATTCATCCAGCGCGCCGCGCAGGCCTTCAATGGCCTCATTCCACTGCTCGTCGGACCCCATGCTGTTCTCCGGGCGGGTGGAAAGTTCCACGCTGTACTTGAAGCCAAACGTATCATAGAAGAACTGGAACTTTGAAATCACACCCAAAAGCTCGGATTTAATATGCTCAGGGGTCATGAAAATATGCGCGTCGTCCTGCGTAAAGCACCGTACGCGCATGAGGCCGTGCAGCGCGCCGGAAAGCTCATGCCGGTGCACAAGGCCCAATTCCGCGAGGCGCTCGGGCAGATCGCGGTAGGAATAGATTTTGCGCTTGTAGGTCAAAATCGCGCCCGGGCAGTTCATGGGCTTCACCGCGTAATCCGCATCGTCTATTTTGGTGAAGTACATGTTGTTCTGGTAATGATCCCAGTGGCCGGATCTGAGCCACAAATCACGGTTTAAAATGATGGGAGTACGGATCTCTTTGTAGCCGCGCTTCTGGTGTTCCGACCGCCAGAACTCCTCCAGCCGGTTCCTGATGACCATGCCGTTGGGATAGAAGAACGGGAAGCCCGGGCCTTCGTCGTGAATATCAAACAGGTCAAGCTCACGGCCCAGCTTGCGGTGGTC
>JAEXTB010000151.1 GCA_023453725.1 Bacillota bacterium
AGCTATGATTTTTCATCCGATCCCGAGCTGATTGCTGTTTGCGACGGCGTCATGCTGGATGTAAAATGTGCAGATGCGGCCTCCCACAAACAACTCACCGGCCAACCCAACGACGTGGTGCTAAAAAACCTAGGATTTCTTGCAGAGGCCGGAAAGCTGACGGAGGTACGTACCGTCGTGGTTCCGGATGCTTTACCTAATGCGGATACCGTGGAACAGGTTTGCCGCATTCTCTCCCCCTATTGGAAAACCGGCAGCCCGATCGGCTACAAGCTCATACGCTTCCGTCCCATGGGCGTACGCGCGGCTTACAGGGAGCACGCAGTGCCCGGCGACGCCCAGATGGAAGCGCTTGCAAGCTTGGCGCGGCAGGCGGGCTGTGAAAGGATATTGGTGGTATAAACATGGTTGAAACGCCCCTCCCCATTGTCATTGATGCCGATACCGGCGTTGACGATTCTATTGCGCTGTTGTATGCGCTCAAAAACCCCGCGATACGCGTGCACGGTATTATAGCGAGCTTTGGCAACACAACGGTGGAACAGGCTGCAGAAAACACGCTGCGCATCATCAAGCTTGCGTCGCCCGGGTATGAGGTGCCCGTTGTTTCCGGTGCTTCCAAACCGCTTACCGGGGAATGGACAGAAGGCCCCACCGTGAGTGTGCATGGAGAAAACGGCATTGGAGGCGTCACACTGCCCGCCTCCACGCAGCATCCGCTGTCAGAACCCGCGGAAGCGTTTCTTGCGCGTACCGCCCGGCAACTCGGCGGCAAGCTTGTGCTTGTAACTTTAGGCAGGCTCACCACACTGGCGCGCGCGCTGGAGCAATATCCGTCTCTTAAAGACGACCTCGCGGGCGTTGTTTCGATGGGTGGCGCCGTCTATGCTCCCGGCAACATCACGCCTTGCGCAGAAGCTAATATATACGGCGACCCGGAAGCTGCGGAATACGCGCTTTGCTCCGGCCTGCCGTTTACGCTGGTGGGCCTTGACGTTACCACCAAGACGCGGCTAACGGCGGCGCAAATCCAGCAATCGCTTGCGGCCGCTGCCCCCGACAGCCGTCCGGTCTGGGCATATATTGAGGCCGCCACCCGGTACTACATGGGGTTTTATCAGAGGGTAGAAGGCTGTGAAGGCAACTGCCCGCTGCATGATCCTTCCGCCGTTATCTGTGCACTGCATCCGGATCTGTTTACCGTCCGTTCCTTCCCTGCGCATGTGGAGTGCGGCGGAACCTACTGCCGTGGCAAAATCGTGGTGGATGAACGTTGCCGTCCCTTTGCCGCCCCAGACATAAAAGCCTGTGTGGATGTGGACGCGGCAAGCGTACTCAACGAGCTGTTCCGCGTATTGGGTGGAACGGTTGCATAGCGCTTATATACTTTTTCGATGTAAAAAGCCCCGCCGGTTCACCGGCGGGGCTTTGAATTTAGTTTGTTTAATCCACTTTTAGCGCGGAATCAAACCGGATGTCTGATGGGCTGAAGTTGATGTTCTTGGTATAGTGGAACGCTTCCGTCGCGCCAAATACGCGTTCCATGCCGCTGTCCTCCCATTCCACGGAAAGCGGGCCGGTGTAGCCCATTTGGTTGAGCTCGCGGATGATGCCATCAAAATCCACATTGCCATGTCCGAGCGAAACAAAGTTCCAGCCGCGGCGGGTATCGCCAAATTCGATGTGGCTGCCCAAAATGCCTGCGCGCCCGTCCAGCGTCACCTTCACATCCTTCATATGGACATGGTAGACCCGGCTTGCAAAATCGCGCAGGAATACAGACGGATTCACGCCCTGCCATACAAGGTGGGACGGATCAAAGTTCAACCCCAGCGTCGGCCGATACTCAAACGTCTCCAGTAGCTTTTGGGTGCTGTAATAATCAAACGCAATTTCAGTGGGATGGACTTCCAGCGCAAATTTTACGCCGCACTCGTCAAACACATCAAATATGGGCGTCCACAGTTCCTTGATCTTTTGGAACCCGTCTTCCACCATCTGCGGGGTGGTCTGAGGGAAGGAATACCAGTATTTCCAGATGGGCGAGCCCAAAAAGCAGGTAACGACATTGACGCCGAGCTTCTTCGCCGCATGGGCCACAAGCTTCATTTCCCCCACCGCCCATTTGCGGATTTCTTCCGGCTTACCCGAAAGTGCCGCAGGCGCGAAGTTATCAAGCCGTTCATCCCAGAGATCGCCCACACACTGGCCGATCAGGTGTGCGCTGATTGCCCAGGTCTTGAGGTGATACTTGGCCAATGTATCCTTGACCCACTCCACGTATCCTTCCTGTTCAAGCACCTTGTGGATATCTACATGCGCATGGCACGCAAGCTCAATCCCTTCGTACCCGATGCTGCTCACCAGCTTGCAAAGCTCCTCCAGCGGAAGATCCCCAAATTGCCCCGAGGCGATGGTAATCGGTCTACGCATCAATTCGCTACCTCCATATCATTGCTTTGTTCTCTTTTGATCGAAAGATAATGCTTGTTACATATCAGCTTTTTCTGTTGTTTGGAAGAGTTTCTTGTGCCTTGGCGAGAAATTATGACAGTATATAATAGATATGGTATACTATTTTTCTTCAGGTTGCAATCTCTCTTGCGCCATTGGGCAGAAGAAGCAGTATTTTGCTCCCATCAAATCAAACACAAGCTAGGATTTAAGGCCTGGCAGCGCAAAAGAGACCGGGTTCTGCCCGGCCTCTTTCGTTTGGTATCATTTCACTTCTCGATTGATTGTTATTCTTTCCAGTCCGTTTGGGCCTTGGCTTCATCCTTGATTTCGCTGCGCATGCCGCCTAGCGCATCCCTCCGCCTCTCGTTTTTATCTGAAAGCGTCTTTTTCATCTTGTCATCCGGGGTCTTTGCCATCATATCCTCTGCCGCTTCTATATTATGGATGGTCATATCAATGTTCTTCTGGATTCTCGCCACATTGTCCTTGCGGTTGTCGGGATTGGGACGGTTGTTTTGTTCTGTCATACTAGCACTCCTTTTTATAATTATTTTGCGCGCCAACACCTTGATATATCCGTTAAAACCTGCTTAGCGGCAGAAAAACTCCGCCCGTTAGGGCGGAGTTTTTTTATAGGAACTTCTTCATTTCTTCGATATTTGCTTCTTCTGTCTTAATCATACGCTCGGCAAGCGTTTTTATTTCTTCATTGTTTCCATGATACTCGTGAAGCGCTTTTGTAACTTTGGTCACCCCCATAGTGCTTCCCTGCATGACCATCTCGGCAATCTTTGAATTGGGATTGTCTGCAAACATTGTTTTAAAATCCGAAGTAATGCGGGAGTTAATCTTGGCCACAGGGCTTATCCTGGTCGCCGATTCTCCATACACCTCAAGCAGTTTTGAGGCTGCGCTAAAGTGCTTTTCATACTCGAGAAGCTGTGTCTGAAGCGCATGTTTCAGGCCTGCATCCTCTATTTTATCGAGCACCTGCCTGAGACTTTCGCATCCCATATCCGCCGTTTCACTGATTGCTTCAAGAAGTTCTTTTTCATCCGCCATTATTCTCACCTCATGCATTAGTGTTTCGCGGCGATAAAAACTTATGCAAATGGTTTTCGTCGATCTACGAATTGAATTGGTACCAATATATGCATTTCATAATACTATGGTATATACCCATCACTAAGGAGGTGTTTCTTGTGTCGAGAGGAAGTTGGTTTAGAAGTGACTGGGGACGTTGGCCTTGGAGGCACCACAGGTGCAGCCATTGTCGGCGCGGTTTTTGGTTCTAATCCGCGAAACCGAACAAAAGATAACGCGAAGGCCGGATTTACATCCGGCCTTTTCTTATTGTTCTTCCTGTTTGATTAGTGGAGTTCTATTGCTCTCTTTCTTGAAGCTGACCTCGTTCCAAAGCGTGAAACCCAGCACCATTGCGCCGCCAAGCATCTGTATGCCTGAAACAGTCTCGCCCAGTATTGCCACAGAAACAATGACGGCGATAAACGGATCGATGTAACTCAAAATCGCGGCCTCCTGCCCTTTGACGTCCTTGATCGCCGTAAAATACAGGCAGTACGGAATGCAGGTATGGATGATCCCGACAATAAAAAGGTTCAAATATCCGGTGCTATCAACAGAGCCTATCTGAAAGCCGCCCGTGGCGAGCACATAAGGAGCAAGCACAACAATTGCCGCCACAAACTGCAGCAGTGTCCTGTTTAACCCCGCTACATTTTTAATGAATTTATTCAGTATGACAACCGTTGCATACAGCACAGCCGCGCCGAGGCCAAACAGTATGCCGATGCCATCATTTGCCCCGCCTGCGCCGCCAACGCCAATAATCAACATCAACCCGACGGTGGACATCAC
>JAEXTB010000215.1 GCA_023453725.1 Bacillota bacterium
CCCTTATTGCGGTACTGCCACGGCTCATCCATGCCGACAACGGGCGCAACCGTAACATCTTTAAGGCCGCCAAGGCGGGTGAGCGCATCCTCCACCACCTTGCGCTTGTAGGCAAGCTGCGCGGAATAGTCAAGGTGCTGCAGCGTACATCCGCCGCATTTTTCAAATATGGCGCAAGGCGGCTTCACACGGTCCTGCGCCGGGGTGCGCACCTCCATCAGCTTTCCAACGCCGTAGCCGGTATTCGCTTTGATGATATGCGCCGCAACAAGTTCCCCCGGCAGCGCGCCGGGTACAAATACCGCGTATCCGTCAACCCGGCCAATTCCTTCCCCTTCCGCGCCCAACGCGTTGATTTCGAGAATAATATCGTCGTTGCGCTCGACAGGCGGACGTTTTTGCTGCATGTATTACTCCTTAACATCCTGTTTACACAAACAGGGTCACATTAAAATTTGGTCAGAAAATCATTCATTCCATATAGTTCGGAATCAAACCGGTCTACCTTTTCCACCGCTTCCTGCAAGGTGACCTCTATCATCTTGTTGTCCCGGATGCCTACTGCAAGGCCTCCCCTGCCTTCATTTAAAAGATCGACAGCGCGTACGCCCATGCGTGTCGCCAATATCCGGTCAAACGCGGAAGGATCGCCGCCGCGCTGGATATAGCTTAATACCACGGCCTTGATTTCCACATCCGAATGTTCCCGCACGTAATTGGCAAAGTCCTCGGCATGGCCTGCACCTTCCGCAATAATCACCATACTTGTAAGCCTCCCGCGAAGCTTGTTGTCCATCAGCCTTCTTGTGGCATCCTCCCAGGAGTATTCCCGCTCTGGCAAAAGTGTAATATCCGCAGGCCCTGCAATGCCTGCCCAAAGGGCGATGTCGCCGCAGTTGCGGCCCATGACCTCTACAACACCCACACGGTCATGCGCGCGCATGGTATCGCGAATTTTGCCGATCTCATGAATGACGTTGTTGACCGCCGTATCAAAGCCGATGGTATAGTCCGTATACCCCATATCGTTGTCTATTGTGCCAGGAAGGCCAATGGTGGGAATACCCGCATTGGTCAGCGCAAGCGCGCCCTTATAGCTGCCATCCCCGCCGATGACGACGACGCCATCTATGTTGTAAGCGCGCAGCACCTTGATGGCCTGCGCCTGTCCTTCCGGCGTTTTGAACTGCTCGCTGCGGGCCGTACGCAATACGGTGCCGCCCTTTTCGAGGATGTTGTGGACGTCGTCATACTGGAGCTGCTGGAGCCTTCCTTCCATCAAACCCTGATAACCGTGGTAAATCCCCATGACAATCATGCCCTTATCCAACCCTGCCTTCAATACGGCACGGATTGCCGCATTCATGCCCGGGGTATCCCCTCCGCTTGTCAAAACGCCGATCCGTTTCATTTCCATCCATCCCTTTCTGAAAATAACAATTATATCTGAGAATAAAGCCGTTCCCTTGCCCGATCGCGCTGGGATTCGGGGCTTTTTACTGCGATTTTTACGTTTTGCGCTCCAATCAGGTTCCGTATGCTTGTAAGAAACCCGTCCGTCAGGTTGACGCAATACTCTTTCGGCAGCCGCTTGCCGCAGTTACCCTGTTCACACAATATCACCGGAACGTTGCCGGGATAATGGGAAAGCAGCTCCACGGTTTGCGCATACAGCTCTTTTGTGAGCTGTTCATACCTTAGATACAGCGTAGGCACAACTTCCTCAAGCGGAATCATTTCGTCCACAAGTATGCTGTTCTTCTGGTTTTCTCGCATATTGAGCTTTCCTGTTACCATGACGGCACGCGCAGGATAGAATATATTTGCTACCTGCGTGAGCGTGCGAGGGAACAGCACGAGCTCCACCGTACCAGTCACGCCTTCAAGCACCGCGTACCCCATCAGGCTGTTGCCCGCACGGGTTGGTTTGCGCTCTACCTGTGTCAGAAGCCCTCCGGTGCGCACGCGGTCATTGTCCCGCGGAGCTTGAGACCCGTCCGCCTCCTGTAAATCCAGGACGCTATATTCCATGGCGGACAATACACCCTCGTAATCGTCAAGCGGATGGCCGCTGATATAGACGCCAATCGCCTCACGCTCTTTATCCAGTATGGTCTGGTGTGAAAGTTCCGGAATATCTGGCAGCTGGATGGCAACACTTTGGAGCGCGGGCGCTCCGCCTCCCAGATCAAATAACGATATCTGCCCCTGATCACGCATCTTCTTTGTCTGCGCGGCGCTCTCAAGCGCCCGCTCATATACGCCGATGAGCTGCACGCGCTTTACACGCATGCCGTCAAAGCCGCCCGCATAGATAAGACCTTCCAATGCGCGCTTGTTTAACCCCTCCGAGCGGTCCACAAAATCAAAGAAATCCCGGAACGCGCCTCCGCGCTCCCGCTCGCGTACCATCTGCTGCATGGCGCTCTCGCCGACATTGCGCACGGCGCAAAGCCCGAAACGGATGGCGCCGTTCTCTACCGAGAAGCGGGCGCGGCTTTTGTTGACGTCCGGCGGCAGGACTTTGATGCCCATTCTGCGGGCGCTGTAGACGTATTTTGCTACGTCATCTGCGCTGCCAAGGTAGCTGTTCAATAGCGCCGCCATGAACTCCGCCTTGTAATAGAGCTTTAAGTATGCGGTGCGGTAAGCGACCACGGCATAGCACGCCGCGTGGGATTTATTGAAGGCGTAGGAGGCAAAATCCATCAATTCATCGAATATCTTATTCGCCGCCTCAGCGGATACGCCGTTTTTAACAGCGCCCAGAATTCCTTCCTCTTCGTTGCCATATATAAAGTTTGCACGTTCTTTGGCCATGACGTCGTGCTTTTTCTTGCTCATGGCACGGCGCACCAGATCGCTCCTCCCCAAAGAATAGCCGCCAAGGTCACGTACGATCTGCATGACCTGCTCCTGGTATACCATACAGCCGTATGTGTTTTGCAATATGGGCCGGAGCTTTTCCGTGACATAGGTAACAGAAATGGTACCATGCTTTGCGCCCACATAGCGCGGAATTTGGGCCATGGGGCCGGGGCGGAACAAAGAGATGCCCGCGATAATATCTTCAAAGCTGTCGGGCTTTAGTTGCATCATAAACTGGCGCATGCCCGCACTTTCCAACTGGAATACGCCATCGGTATCCCCGCTTGCGATCATCTGATAGACCTTGGGGTCGTCATACGCCATGCCATCCAATTCCGGCGCTTCTTTGCCATTCTGGCGGATAAAATCGAGCGTATCCCGGATCACAGTGAGCGTCCGAAGACCCAAAAAATCCATCTTCAAAAGGCCCAGTTCTTCAAGCGTCCCCATGGGAAACTGGGTGGTAACGGATTCATCGTTCTTCTGCAGCGGAACCACTTCCATGACGGGGCTGCGGGAAATTACTACGCCCGCTGCGTGCGTGGAAGCATGGCGCGGCTGGCCTTCGAGCCTGCGGGAAAGGTCGATGAGGTTTTTGACCTCCGCCTCATTGTCGTATGCTGCACGCAGTTCAGGGGACATGGAAAGAGCGCGCTCGAGCGTCATATTGAGCTCGTAAGGCACCATTTTAGCGACCTTATCAACATCGCCATAGGACATGTGCAGCGCGCGGCCCACATCCCGTACGGCTGCTCGAGCAGCCATGGTTCCAAATGTAATAATCTGAGCCACATGGTCGGCGCCATACTTGCCCACCACGTAGTCGATGACCTCCTGCCGCCGCTCGTAGCAAAAGTCCACATCGAAATCCGGCATGGAAATACGCTCCGGGTTTAAGAAGCGTTCAAACAGTAGGCCGTACTTTAACGGATCAACGTCCGTAATATTGAGGCAGTACGCGGCCAAGCTTCCAGCGCCGCTGCCGCGGCCGGGGCCCACGATAATGCCGTTGCGCTTTGCAAAATCGATAAAATCCCAGACGATTAAAAAGTAATCCACAAAGCCCATGCGCTCAATGACGCCAAGCTCGTATTCGAGTCGCTCGCGCTCCACAGAACCTGCGCCGGGCATTTTTTTCGCTAAGCCCTCATCGCACAGTTTTCTTAAAAACGCGGCATTTTCCATGCCATCCGGCGCGGCAAACCCGGGCAGGTGCTTTTCCCCAAACGCAATGGAGAGCTCGCATTTATCGGCGATCTCCTGTGTGGTGGTAAACGCCTCGGGATACTGCCCCAGTACAGCGCGCATTTCCTGCTCGCTCTTCAAATAAAACTCGTCCGCGTGCATGCGCATACGGTTCGGCTCATCCACAAACGTGTTGGTCTGAACGCACAGCAGCACATCCTGCACCTGGGCGTCCTCTTTGTTGACATAGTGGACGTCGTTGGTGGCGACAAGCTTTACGCCGATCTCCTGGGCAATCTGCACCAGCCCCGGCAAAACTTCTTTCTGCTCCGGGATGCCGTGATCCTGAAGCTCAATATAAAAATCTTCCCCAAACATGCCCTTGAGCCGCTCGGCAAGCGCCTTTGCGCCGTTGTAGTTGCCCTGCAAAAGCCGCTGCGGAATATCCCCGGCCAAGCATGCAGAGAGGCAGATCAACCCTTCAGAATGTTGGGATAACAGGTCATAATCGATGCGGGGCTTGTAGTAGAAGCCGTTTAAAAACGCCTCGGAAGAAAGGCGCATCAGGTTTTTATACCCCGTCTGATCTTTGCATAGCAATATGAGGTGCGCATATTCCCTATCCTTGGAGCCTTCCCGGTCCAGCATGGAGCGGGGCGCGACATACGCTTCCATACCGATGATGGGTTTGATGTTCTCTTTTTTGCAGGCCTTGTAAAAATCGACAACGCCGTACATCACGCCATGATCGGTAATGGCGAGCGACTCCATGCCGTGTTTTTTTGCGCATACAACAAGCTCCCCGATGCGCGCCGCGCCATCGAGGAGACTATACTGCGTATGGACATGCAGATGGGTAAAGGCCATTTTTAACCGTTTAACCTTAGCCTTTGCGGGTAAGTTCTACCATCGCGCTCATGGCGACGTCTTCGTCCGGCCCGTTTACAAACAGATGAATGGTGTCCCCCTGCCCTACGCCAAGGGACAATACGCCCATAATGGACTTTGCGTTGACCTTCTTGTTGCCCTTTTCAATGAGCATCTGGGAGGTAAAGCCGCTTGCAATCTGTACAAACTGGGCCGCAGGGCGCGCACGCAGCCCTTCTGAGTTCTGGATGGTCAGCACCTTATGTATCATCACGACGCCTCCTTTTGATTATCAATACCCACGCCAGGGCAAATCAACGCAGGTTTTCAGCAATTTGCAACAACCGCTGCAAACGATGATTCATACCGGATTTTCCAATGCCTGCAAGATCCGCAAGCTCTTGCAAGCTTGCGTCCGGATGATGCAGCCTAAGTTCCGCCGTTTCCTTTAATGCGGGAGTAAGCCGCCTGTGACTTTTGTGCCGCAAAATCCGCTCAATGGCTTCCAGCTGTTCTCCCGCCGCATTGACGGTCTTTCCTATATTGGCGGTTTCACAGTTGCTCATACGGTTGATATAGTTCCGCAATTCCTTTTCCGCACGCGTATCCTCAAACGATAACGTTGCGGTGGATGCGCCAAGCAACGCGAGAAACGAGGCGATGCGATCGCCCTCTTTTAAGTATACCACAGTTCGTTCCTTGCGGCGAACCGATTTTGCCTCCAAGCCAAGGACCGTCATCATGCTGCAAAGCGCATGGGCAAACGGTTCGTTTCGGCAGACGATCTCAAGATGATAGGCGCGTTTCGGGTCGGAACACGAACCCGCGCCCATAAATACGCCGCGCAAAAACGCTTTTTGCAGGTCTTCCGTCTTTAAAGCAAGGAGCGGGAGCTCCTGTGTAAGCTCTACGCCTGCATCCGTCCTCTTGAAAAGTCCGGCGTCTGAAAGCAGCGCCTCACAGCCATCACCTGTAAGCGTAACCACAGTGAGCGTCAGGCGGCGTTCCGTATCCCTTAACGATATCGTCGCATCTACTTCATAAAGCGAAGTGACCAAGGCGGCGATGTGCCGGCCGACCTCATGCGTTTCCGTCACATACTCAATGCCGAGAGCCCGGCCCAGCTTTAATGCGCCCGCAGCATGCGTCAGCCCGAAAAGCTGCGCGCGCTTCAATGCTTCCGACCGGAGGCGGATATGCGCAAGTTCCTGCTTCACGCCCCTGGAAAAGGACATGGACTACACTCCCCCATCGTCTTCTGATAATACGCGGCGGCGCAGCTGGCCGCACGCACCCTCGATATCCGTGCCCATCTCCCGCCGCACGGTGGCGGAAACGTGCCGTTCATTGAGCCATGCCGCAAACTGCATTGCCTGCTTCCGCGTCGCCCCTTTTAAATCCCGCTCCGGCACAGGGTTGAGCGGTATGAGGTTGACATGGCAGTTAATGCCCTTGAGCCGGACGGCCAGCGCCATAGCGTCCTCCTTGGACGCATTGACGCCATCAATAAGGGCATATTCAAATATCACACGCCTGCCGGTTTGTTCCGCATACGTTTTTGCAGCGCTTAACACAGCATCAATGGGATATGTCCGGTTGATGGGCATGATGGCGCTGCGCTGTTCATCGGAATGCGCGTGTAAGGACACACACAGCGTCACATGCGGCGCTTCGGAAGCAAGCCGCTTCATGTTGGGTATGAGCCCGCAGGTGGAAAGCGAAATATTGCGCGGACTGATCCCCAGGCCTTCCGGCGACACGGCGCGATGCAAAAACGCAACCACGTTATCATAATTATCGAGCGGTTCGCCGCTGCCCATGAGCACAATGTTTGTGACAGCGCGTCCACTCTCCGTCTTGGGTTCGTCCCGCTCAATGGCGGTAACCTGCGAAAGCATCTCACCCGCCGTCAAGTTCCGTACGCGTCCATCGAGCGTGGAAGCGCAGAATGCGCAATTCATCCGGCACCCCACCTGTGTAGAGAGGCAAAGCGTATTGCCGTGGTGGTAGCGCATTAGGACGCCCTCCACCAGGTTTCCGTCTTCAAGCGCAAACAGGTATTTGACCGTGCCGTCCTGCGCGGAAGCATATTTTTGATGGATGGATGCTCCGCCAAAAGGAATTTTACCCAGCTCTTCGCGCAGGGCTTTGGGCAGGTTTGTCATTTCCTCCGGGCGCATGCCGCGCATGAGCCATTCGTTCACCTGTTTGGCGCGAAAAGCGGGCTGTCCCAGGCTTTTAATAAGCTCCTGCAATTCCTCCGGGGTATACTCCATCAAATGTTTCATGTTTTCCTCACCCGCGCGATAAAAAAACCTTCCGTATGGTGTTTGTGCGGCAAAAGCTGTACCATGCCGCTTTCTAAGTTCTCTAACGTTTCCGGGAGGAACGGCGTTAACGGTTCCAGCCGGAATTCCGGATGCCGTATGAGGAACGATTTGACCTGGTCCTCGTTTTCCCGTTCCGAAATCGTACAGCTTGCGTAAACCAATGTGCCGCCGGGTTTGACATACTGCGCGCAGGTTTCTAAAATCCGGCGCTGCGTTTCGACCAACGCCGCTACGCCTTCCGACGTCTTTGTGTAGCGGACGTCGGGCTTGCTGTGCGCAACCCCAAGGCCGGAGCAAGGGACGTCCAACAGCACAACATCAAACGCTTCCCTGCAATCCTCCACAAGTTCCGCTGCGTCCTGTACGCGGGTTTCTACTGGAACATACAGCCGTGCGAATGTTTTGTCCATCAATTCCTTGCGGTGCGGATGCAGTTCCCAGGCGGTAATTACAATCTTCGGCTCGAGCGCATACAGATACGCGCTTTTCCCGCCGGGGGCTGCGCAGGCGTCGAACACGCGCATATTTGGTTTTACGCCGCATGCACGGCAGACCAGTATGGCGCTTTCACTC
>JAEXTB010000005.1 GCA_023453725.1 Bacillota bacterium
GGGTAATATGGTGCTGTTCAAAAATACGGGAAATGTCTGTCTTCTCCCCTTTTTCCAGCAGCAAAAACGGCGCGCCCTCCAGGCCGCTTAAGGGGAAGCGCTCGCACCCCGCAAGCGGGTGATCTTCCGGCAGTATGACAAGCAGCTTGTCCTGCTCTAAATAGATGCTTTCCAGCTCCAATTTCGTCGGCAGCCGCAAAAACCCGCAATCCACGCGTCCCTGCATGATCCAGTTTTCAATTTCCATATAATCGCCAAGCAGCAGTTCAAATTCTATGTTGGGGTACTCCCTTTGGAACAGCTTGATCATATTGGGCAGCCAGTGCGTGGCCACGCTTGAGAACGTACCAATGCGGATTAAACCGGACTGCAGGCCGTGCAGCTCATCCAACTGATTGACGAGTTTATCCTGCGCATTACAAACCGCTGCGATATAGGGCAGCAGCTTCTGCCCATCCGACGTAATCCGTACACCGGAACGGTCCCGTTCCAATAGAGAGATCTTCCACTCCTGTTCTAGATCGTTGATCATGTGGCTTACGGCGGATTGCGTATACCCAAGCAATTGCGCCGCTTTCGTAAAGCTGCCGAATTCTGCTGTCTTCAACAATGCTACGTATTTCTGTATGCTCATACTTCCTCATTATTTTTTCTCATAGTATAGATGATAAAGATGCGTTTTTATAATTTATAAGTTTATAGTATACTGCATTTCAGTAAAAAACAAGGCGCTGAAGCTCTTCTTGCTGCCGTTTTGGGCGCCTGGCAGGGAAAATATGAACGCAAAACTGAAACTGATTGTTTCCATGCTGATTTTTGGGAGCATGGGGATATTCGTAAGAACTATAGGCCTTCCTTCCAGCATTACAGCACTTGCCCGGGGTGGCATTGGGGTGCTGTTTTTGTTCCTTCTTTGCGTTCTTACAAAGACGCGCATTTCACCCAAAGCCATGAAGCAGAATTTACTGCTCCTGCTTTGCTCCGGCGCGGCGCTTGGCGCCAACTGGATTTTCCTGTTTGAGGCGTACCGTCATACCACCATTGCGGTTGCAACGTTAAGCTACTACTTTGCGCCGGTTCTCATCACCGCGGCTTCACCGTTTGTGTTAAAGGAGAAGCTTACTGGTGGAAAGCTTGGGTGCATGGCAGCCTCCGTGCTTGGCATGGCGCTGATTTCGGGCGTAATAGGATCGGGATCCGCTTTGGACGGCGGTATTGGAGTGCTGTTCGGCCTGGCAGCCGCGGCTTCGTATGCGGGCTTTACGCTCATGAATAAGTTTACAAAAGAATTGAACGCTTTGGATGCTACCATAGCGCAGCTTGGGATTGCGACGATTGTTTTGCTGCCCTATACGCTGCTGACGCAGAATGTTTCCGGCATACATTTGCAGGCAAAAAGCGTTTTGTTTCTTGTTGTTCTTGGCGTTATTCATACAGGATTGGGGTTCTGGCTGTTTTTTGCTTCCATTCAACAGCTCAAAGCCCAGACCGCAGCAATGCTCAGCTATATCGACCCGATTACAGCCATCTTGTTTGCGGCAATCTTCCTGCGTGAACGCATGGAAATGGTACAGATTGCCGGCGCGTGCCTGATACTTGGTGCGGCGGTTTTGAGCGAACGCTTCAGCAGCGCATTTCAGAAACAAAATAAGCCATGTTTGGGGAAGCAGGCAAACGCGCCCAAACAAGCGGCCGCATCATCGGTACAATAAACGGATATTGTATTTCTCCGGCTAAACGAATATAGGGGAGGCGCAAATTTCTGCCGCCTCCCCTAAAGTATTTTCTAGCCCAACTTACAAGACTATATACTATATCGTTACATAAGAAAAAACCTGACAAGGATACCCAAACTCCATAACAAGCGCGCCAGGAACAAACCCCATACGCTCATATAACTTCCTTGCGGCTGTCCCTTTTGTATCATCTTCACGATAGGTGATCACGGTGACGGTGGCCGCCTTAGGCAGCAATGAGAACATGTTGCGGATTAATGCTGTTGCAATTCCCTGTTGGCGATAGTCAGGATGAACCGCAAGAAACTGAAGCTCATTTTTGGTTTTAGAAAACAGCAGCGCCCCTAAAACCGCATCGTCCTTTTTAACAAGGAGTGCGCTTTGCTGTTCTATCCGTTTTAATAACACTGCCTGATAAGTATCGATATCAAGCCCGGGAAACTGATCCTTTACAGTCTCCACCAGCCGAATCCAACCATCAACATCTTCAATCTGAGCAACTTGCACGTCCATACTGACCACCGCCTTTTTTCCCGAAGGATGATTTGGCCACCCATGCAATAGCTTATCACAACGTGGTGCATTTTGCATACGCCGATGCATATTTACATATGCATATTCTTTCGCCACTGCCGGAACACTAATATGTATGAAAGGAGAATATCAATGGGTAACAAGAAAGCAAGCACCCGGAACAAAAAGAAGGAGGACGGCAAGTTCCGCTCCAAGCATATAAAGCATGATCCCCAGGCGGAAAGCGCAAGGGCGGTATTTGGCGTACAGAACCCGAATGCAGACGACAACCACTGAACCGCTGCACAATCTCTATTGGGAAACAGGCAGGCATCTCTTACATGACAGCGCGCCGTCAAAATACCTGGAGGAAATTTCAGGCACCTCCGAGTTCAGGCAGCCTCCCTTTATTATGCTGCACCAGCTCAAACACACGGAACAATCCCCTATCCATCATCCGGAAGGCAACGTGTGGAACCATACGCTTCTGGTGGTAGACGCTGCCGCCGGGGTAAGGGAGCAAAGCCGCGACCCGGCGGTGTTTATGTGGGCGGCACTTTTGCACGATATCGGGAAGCCCGCTACCACAAAAGTGCGCAAAGGGAAAATCACCTCCTATGATCACGATAAATTGGGAGCGGAACTTGGGCGTGAATTCTTGGAGGCGTTCACAGAGGACCATGCGTTCATCCGGCGGGTATGCGCGCTGATCCGGTACCACATGCACATCCTGTTTGTGGTGAATAACCTGCCGTTTGCGGATATGAAAGGCATGCTGCGCAGCGCGGACATAGACGAGGTGGCGCTGCTTGGCTTTTGCGACCGGCTGGGAAGAACCAACAGCGACCGGGAAAAAGAACAAGACACCATCACCCGGTTCCTGGAAAAATGTAAAAAGCACTGATTGGCATCCGTCCTTTCAAGGGCGGATGTTTTTTTCATAGACCCGCTGCTTCGGCTCCCTTGTATCCTGCAGAAACTTTATCCTAAGGGTTTTCCTTTGCGGGTACTTTCTGTTACTATGAACAATGTGGATCTACACAATGAAGATAGTATATGGAGCACTTACATGGGGTTTTCCGGCATACTCTTTGATTTCAACGGGACCATGGTTATGGACAGCGAAGTAAACAAAAACGCGTGGGCAGCCCTGGCGCTTGAAGCGTGGAACCTCCATCTGACGGAAGAAGCGCTTGCCCGTGTCATCATAGGCAATAATAATCTTTCCATCATTACGGAATTTGCGGGACGGGTACTGCCGGAACAGCAGAGTACGGCGCTTTCCGAGCGGAAGGAAGAGATTTACCGCCATCTCACCCGAAAGGCGCAGCTAAAACTGATGGACGGACTTTCGGAACTGCTCGACGAATTGGCGCGCCGATGCCCGCTCAATATTGCGACATCCTCCATCCGTTCCAACGTAGAGTTCTATTTCAACCACTACGGGCTAAACCGTTGGTTTGATATCAAAAACGTGGCGTATGATGACGGCGAGACCCGGGTAAAACCGCATCCCGATATGTATGTAAATGCAGCGGCGGCAATCCACGCTGCGCCTGAAGATTGCTTGGTGTTTGAGGACTCGGATACCGGCATAGAAGCGGCAATCCGCGCGGGCGTCAATCATATCGTTGCCATCCGTAAAGAGGACGGTCTTATTGGGCGGCAGCAGGTCAAGCAGATACTCTCGGATTACCGAAAATTTGACCGTGGCATACTTGTCATGTAATGCAAGTTGTTTCCCCATGCCCCCAAATTTGACCGGGCTATGATGAATCTCAGCGCGAATGGAAGTGAAACGATGGAGGCAATGAGGCTTACAAAAAAGCAGGCGTGCCGGTTCCTGCTGCGAAAACATGGGCTGCTGGGCGGGTATCAATTTGCCGGCAAGCGAGGCGTGCTGGATTTTATCCGCCAGGTGGGGTGTATTCAGTTCGACCCTGTTGACGTCTGCGGAAAGAATGCCGAATTGGTGCTGCAATCCCGCGTAAAGCATTTTACCAAGCAGATGCTCTATCAGCTTTTGTATGAAGAACGTGCGCTGATCGATTATTTTGATAAAAATCTTGCAATTTTCCCGATGGAGGATTGGCCATATTTTGTACGTTATCGGGAGCAGCACCGGCAGTGGGAGCGCAGCCACTCTGAGATTGCAGCGGTACGGGATACTGTAAAGCAAATCATTGCCAACCGCGGTCCAACCTGTTCTGCCGATCTTGATCTTCCCGATAAGGTAAGCTGGTACTGGAGTGATACAAAGCTCTCCCGCGCCACCCTGGAGCATCTGTATTTTACCGGGGAACTTGGCATCCATCATAAAAACAGAACCATCAAATATTACGATCTTATCGAACATTGTATCCCGCAAGAAATTCTTCTGTGTCCCGACCCATACCCGGATGACCATGCGCACCGAAAATGGCGCGTCCTGCGCAGAATTGGGGCGGTCGGCTTCTTGTGGAACCGAGCTTCCGACGCGTGGCTGAATATCGAAGGCTTAAACTCCGCCGAACGGACAGCCATATTCTCCGAGCTTTTCAGTGAGGGAAGCATTGTGGAACTTGCGGTAGAAGGCGTCCGGGATGCGCTTTACATGCTTGCCGGGGATATTCCTCTCGCGCAGCAGTGCCTGCAAGACGAAACTTGGAAAAAACGCTGTGAATTTATTGCCCCGCTTGATAACCTGTTATGGGACCGAAAACTAATACAGGCGCTTTTCGGCTTTGACTACAAGTGGGAAATTTACACGCCTGCAGACAAGCGCACTTACGGGCATTATACTCTGCCGATTCTCTATGGCGAACAGTTTATCGGAAGAATAGAAGCGGTGGTTGACCGGAAAGCCGGAACGTTACTAGTAAAAAACATCTGGTATGAGCCGCATATCAAGTGCTCAAACGGGATAACCCGTGCCATCAACAGCGCGATTGAGCGCTTTTCGGAATTCAATCTTTGTAATTTGCAGCAGCAAAGCAATAAGGTTCTGGAATGATGCTAAATGGGCGGCTCTTCAGCCGCCCGTTATTTTCTTATTCGCTTTGTACGGTACTTGCAACAGGCTCCACGCTCGCTGTAACAGACCAATTGGTCCCGTCATACCGCCATACCGTATTTAACCTGGCCAACACATCGAGCTTGTGCAGGCCTCGGATTTCTTGCGTACCATAGAGCGTTAAAGCGCCGTTATCAACGCCGAACGTCAGGCTTGAAAACCCGATATGCTCCTCAAAAACGCGCGCGTCCGGGGTGAGGTTGCCGCTCTCGTCAATCCAGCCCGAGGCGCGGTAGGTTTCAAGATCGGTGGGGCGCAATACAAAGCGCTTTCCGTTTTCGAGCGTCAGGGTGGCCTTGGGACCGTTCTCCATCGTCAGCGCATAGCCCATGCCGTTGTCCCTGTACTTTTGGAAAATATCTTTCCAACCGCTCTTTGCATATTGCAGCACGGAGTACCCCACATGGCCTACCGTACCGCCATACTGCCCGCCCGCAACCGCATATATAGTCGTCCTGCTGCCGTTTTTGACAGAAAACACGGTGAGCTTGATGGTGTCTCCCAGTAGCCCGATATCAAAAGGCAGCGTGATGTCCTGGTGTTTTTTTGTGGCGCTGTTCACGGCGGAAGCCGTCAGTTTGAATGCGTATCCACCGCTTATGGGTTCCTCCCGGTACAGGGCAATCGCATCCTTCACGCCATCGCCATCAAGATCCGCATACTGCAAATCCACGAGCCTTGCTTTTGCAATTTTCAGTATGGAAAGGACGCCCTTCTCATTCAGCTGTGTGGGGCGGGGTGTCGCCGTGGGGGAGGGCTTGGCTGTAGGCGATGGTTTTGGTGTGGAAGACACTTTGGGTGTAGCCGAGGCCTTTGGTGTTGGCGAGGGCGTAACCGTAGGGCCCATGACCGCCGTGGTGGAAGGCGGGGGTGAAGCGGTACCCACCGGACTTAACGAGGGTAGAACAGACGCAGAAGGGCTCGGGCTCTGTATGAGGCCCGAAGGTACAGGGGTCATCCCCGGCGCAGGATTTGGTGCACATGCGCCAAAGCATATGCCCGAAAAAAAAGCGGTGGCCAACAAAGTGGATACAAAGTAGTTTCCCTTTTTACCCGGCAATTTCCGCATAGCATGCCTCCATGTTCCTTGGTACTTGTAACATTATTATGCCAAGTAACCTTCACTCTTATTTGATGTATCGTGATTGAATCTTATAGTTTTACAGTTCCAAAACGTGCAATTCACTTTCAAGGCAATTATAATGTTGTTATATTTGGCTTTTTAAGGATAATTCAGGAAGAAAGGAGTAGCTTTCATGGTACAGTCCATTGTGCATATCGCCTTGGTTGTAAGGGATTATGATGAAGCGATTGCGTTCTATACGGAAAAACTTCGCTTTACTTTGGTAGAAGACACCTATCAGCCGGAACAGGACAAGCGGTGGGTCGTCGTGTCCCCGCCGGGTTCAGTCGGCACCACCATACTTCTTGCAAGAGCCTCAAAGTCAGAGCAAGAACCCTTCATCGGCAACCAGACAGGCGGCAGAGTGTTCCTGTTTTTGAACACCGATGACTTTTGGCGGGATTATAAGGATATGGTTGCAAAAGGAATACACTTTGTACGTGAGCCGAAAGAACAGCCTTACGGGATGGTCGCCGTATTTGAAGACCTGTACGGAAACCTGTGGGATCTGCTTGAACTCAAGGAAGACCATCCGCTGATGAAGCGCATGAACTAACCTGCGGCATTCTTCCGCAACCGCTTTTTATCAGGAGCAGCTATATGATAAAATACCGCAAAGCCTACGCCGGGGATATCGATGCCCTCACCGAAATCCGGATAACCTTCCTGCGGGAAGTGAACGGCGCAAGGCTGGAACTTGTAAAAGACCGGCTTTTGCAGGAAAACAGGCTCTATTTTCAGCAAGCAATTGCAGATGGTACATTTGTTGCATGGTTGGCGTTTGACGGCAGCCGCATCATCGGTACCAGCGGCCTGACGCTGTATCAAGTGCCTCCCTCGTGCAGCTGTATCAACGGAAAAATCGGCTATATCAGCAATATCTACACATTGCCCCGCTACCGAAACCAGGGCATTGCCTCCAGGCTTCTTAAGAGCAGTATGGAGGAAGCAAAAGCCCGCGGCTGCACAAAAATTGTTCTCAACGCCACAGATATGGGCCGCCCGCTCTATGAGAAAATCGGGTTTGCAGACGCTGAAAATGAAATGGTGTACTATTCCGGGCGGTGATTTTTCGTAAGTTGGGACTGAAATTTGAAGAGGTACGTATGAATTCTTCGGTAGGTAAGATTGGTGCCGCTGTAACCGGTGCCGCGGTTCTTGCATTTGCCATCTCCATGCTTTGGGGAACCATTTTTACAAGCTGTTTGTCCAGCATGTTCATTGCAATCGGCTTCATTCCTTTTATGGTTTCCATTGTGGCGGTTAACAAAAACCCGGAAAGAAAGGCGATAGGGCTTACCGGCATCGCGTTTTCCGCAATCTACGCCGTCATCATATTGTTGGTGTATTACGCCGAATGCACCACGGTGCGCATGAACAGCGCATTGAGCCAGGAGGCGCTTTCCATCATCAGCTATGGTCATACCGGCAGCCTGTTTTTCAATTACGACCTGCTCGGCTACGGATTTATGGGGCTGGCTACTTTTCTGGTTGCCTTTACGGTAGAACCCCGATCAAAAGGGGATGCCGTATTGCGCACACTACTTTGGATTCACGGCATATTCTTTTTGTTCTGCCTGGTTATCCCAATGCTTCCGCTGTTCACTGCGGACAGCAGCAGCATGATGGGAGTCATCATTCTTGAAGCCTGGTGCCTGTACTTCCTGCCCATCTGCATATTGGGGTATCGATACTTTGAGCAAAACGGGAAACCCGCGTAACCTATACACAAAAAAGCAAAAGCCCGGCTTAGCCGGGCCTTAAACATGATTGATCTATGTTCATCCAAGCGCAACGTCCAAAATCATCATAATCAGGAAGCCCGCCATGACGCCCATGGTTCCCACATTGGAATGCTCCCCAAGGTGCGCTTCTGGAATGAGCTCCTCCACCACCACATACATCATGGCACCCGCCGCGAAGGAAAGCATCCACGGCATATAAGGGGCAATGAACCCGGAAAGAAGCACCGTGAGAATGCCAAATATCGGCTCCACAATGCCCGACATGCTGCCAAACAAAAAGGCCTTTCCAACGCGCATGCCCTCCTGCCGAAGCGGCAGGGAGATGGCTGCACCCTCGGGGAAGTTCTGAATGCCAATACCGATGGCAAGTGCCATTGCGGAAGCAAACGCCCCGGCATCGCCGTGCTGCGCCGCAAGTGCAAAGGAAAGCCCCACCGCCATACCCTCCGGTATGTTATGCAGCGTCACCGCAAGTACCAAAAGCGAGGTCCTCTTCATGGAGGATGAGAGGCCCTCCTTCTCATTTGCGCCGGGGTGCAGGTGTGGAATTAACCGGTCCAACAGATATAAAAACGCAATGCCGAGAATAAATCCGCCCGCTGCCGGAATCCAACCAATATGGCCAGCAGCCTCGGCCTCCTCAATTGCAGGGATCAACAGGCTCCAAACCGAGGCCGCAATCATCACGCCAGCCGCAAAGCCCAAAAATACCTTCTGAACGTTGGCATGCATTGCCTTGCGAAAAAAGAACACCATGGCGGCACCCAGTGTCGTCATCAAAAATGTAAATCCCGTTCCGCCTGCGGCCCATAAAATTGCATGTTCCATTCATCTACCCCCATTTGCAGGCTGTGCCCGCTTCCATTCCATAATAGAATATCGCAAATTGGCTGGCATTTCCACCCGATAAAATAGATTATCCCGGTCGGCTTTACCCTTCTATTTCTAAGCCGCAGGCGGCACATTTTAACAGGGATCCATAAATTTTTATGCAGCCCTTTCCCACACGCATGCACCTATTTTTATCCCTGCCGATGCTTACAAAAGAAAGGTGTGGGTGATAAAATGGATGTATTCGTATATCAAGCAATCATTGCGGAGGTACATATGATTTACAGAAACGCCGTGCTGACGGATATCCCTGCCATATTGGAACTGCAAAAGAAGTATCATGTTGCAACCATCAGCGATTTGGATAAGCCGGATGGCTTTGTGACCACATTGTTTACCGAAAGCCAGTTTGAAGCGTTGATTACCGAGGAAAACGGCATCGCGCTCGCCTGCGACGAAGATCGTATTGTTGCATATGTGATGGCGGCTTCCTGGGCCTATTGGTCAAAATGGCCTCTTTTCGCTTATATGATTGCAGACCTCCCGAACATGGAATACATGGCGCAGACGCTTTGTGTGGAAAACTCCTATCAGTATGGACCGATCTGCATTGAGAAAGCGTACAGGGGCACTGAGGTGCTAAAAAAGATATTCGATTTTTCCAGAGCGCAGATGCACAAACGCTACCCGATCCTGATTACGTTCATTAACCACATCAATCCCCGCTCGTATGAGGCCCATACCCGAAAGCTTGGGCTTGATGTCATCAAAAGCTTCACGTTCAACCAAAACAACTACTACGCGTTGGGGTATGACACCGCAAAAGAAGTCCTCTAACCCCGTGTAGTTATTTCACATATGCCGATGAAGCGCAACCGCGGGAGGGTGTATGAACAAACGGGCGCTGCTGCTGACCCTTGCGGGCGGGATCATTGCCTGCGGCATTGCCGTGCTGCTTCTTTATCACGGCATTATCTGGTTTCAATATCCCTCAAGGACAATCTATCCCGTGCGCGGGGTGGATGTTTCCGCGTATCAGGGGGAAATCGATTGGGAAACGCTTGCCGGTGAGGACATCCAATTCGCATTTGTCAAAGCCACTGAGGGCAGTACATTTATAGACAAGCGGTATTTCTACAATTGGGAGTACGCGCACAAAGTCGGCCTTCGGGTTGGCGCATACCACTTTTTGAGCTTTGACAGCCCCGGTGTCTGGCAGGCCGCAAATTATATCAACACCGTCTCCCAAACAGAGGATATGCTTCCTCCGGTAGTAGACCTCGAGCTCTACGGGCAATACGTGAAAGCGCCGCCCTCGCAGGAGCAGGCCGATAAAATTTTAGGGGACTTTTTAAGCGCGGTTGAGCAGCAGTATGGACTTAGGCCGATCATTTACGCCACGCATACGACATATGACCTGTACCTGAAAGACGGGTACAAGAACTACGACATCTGGATCCGCAATGTGCTGTTTTACCCATATCTATCGGATGGGCGTCAATGGAACTTCTGGCAGTATTCCAACCGCGGAAGGCTCAATGGATACGACGGGGTGGAACGCTTTATTGACCTGAACGTATTTCATGGAACGGCGGAAGAGTTTGCCGCATACGGAAGATAGGAAACGTCCGGCAAAGAAATTTGCCGGACGTTTTAAAATGGTCAGGGCTTTTGCCTGTAGCGGTCAGCCTGATTGAAATACGTCATATCCGCATACCCGGCGAATATCCTGCCGGAATGTTTGACCCCCTTGGGGATAAAATATCGGTCCCCTTTTCACTGGCTTTCATGCGCGTGTTCTGGAAGCTCCACATCCTCGGTGAACTCCATAAATATGATCTGGTGGCCGCTCCCCTGCGAAAGGTAAGCGCGGATGCCGTTTAACGGAATATCCGCCTCCGGCAAGGCGCGGATGACATCAGGAAACCGTTCTTGCATGGGGTCTGCCCCTCCATTCCTTGGGATTTTATAAAAGAGCAATCAAAAACCTGATTGCTCTTTTGTGTACAGTTGAACTTATGCCCTGTGGTTCTGCGGCACGTAAGGCGGACAAAGCTTTTCCACAAACTGCGTGTTGATGCGGGCAAAGCGCAGTATGCCGTTTTCATACTCAAAGGGTGCGACGCCTTCGCCGATGAGGGGTTTTGCGTACTTGATAAACTCATCCGTTACGTCCAACCCGCCCGGCGCAATCCAGCTCTTGGGCAAAAATCGCTCGGAATTGGCTACGGCGGAAAGCGTCACCTTATCGTAATACACTTCATATGCTTGCGCCTTTTTGCGCAAGATTGTGGCCATGTATCCGCTTTCTCCCTCAAGAATGAGCGCAACTGCGTGCGCGCCGACCTCATAGGCTTCCTGCGCATCCACGGCGGAGCGGTGCAGCGAGCAGGAGCGCTGCAAAATGCCCGGCACCTGACCCACGGCGTTGCCGCGCGCGGAGAGCCCTACATTGTTTAAATGATTGATGACGTTCTGCGCGGCAGTAGACTGGCTTGCGCCGTATTCCGTATGGCCAAACCCATCCTTGCGCTCCCCAAGATCGCCGGTATTGAACCCTTCGTTGACGATGACGATGCAGCGCCCGCTGCGTTTTAATTCGTCGTTGACATGATCGGTCAGGCTAGTTAGCGTATGGGCGGATTCCGCAAAATACATCTGCAGCGGAATCTTGCGTTCCGGATCCGCCAGGCGCGCTGCGGCTGTGATATAGCCGGACTTGCGGCCCATGGCCTGCAGCACGCACACGCGCTCGGAAACGCACATGCCGCGGTTTTCTTCTTCCGTTTCCATAATGATATTGGCCCAGTAGCGTGCGGCGCTACCATAGCCGGGCGTATGGTCGATAATGGTGAACGCCTCGTCGCCAACATCGTTGTCTATGGTCTTCGGCACGCCCACTACAGTGAGCTCCATGTCCCTCTCTTTTGCGAGCTTGTTGATTTTATCTGCGGTGTCCATCGAATCGTTGCCGCCGATATAGACAAAGCTGGTGATACCGTGCTTTTGGAACACATCCAAAACCCGCTGATAATCTTCCTCGTTGACGTCCTTTAACTTATAGCGGCAGGTGCCGACAGCACCCGAGCTTGGCGTGTTCTTTAAGCGGGCAATCTCCTCGCGGCTCTGCCTGCGCATATCGATGAGTTCTTCAAGCAGCACGCCTTCTATCCCGTGGGCAGCGCAATAGACTTTTTCAAATACATCCGGGTTGTTGAGGCAGTTTTCGAGTACGCCCTGCAAAGAAGCGTTGATCACCGGGGATGGGCCGCCGCCTAATGCAACGAGTATGTTCTGCTTTGCCATATGATCCTCCAAGTTATTTGTGAAAAACTACTGCTATTTTACCCTAGTCTTTCGTCTTCCACAATCTCTATCGCAGCCCCCGCCTGTATGATGCCTTCCTCCAGTACGGTCGCAAATATGCCCTCAAATGGCATAATGCATGTGCCTAGCTTTTTAAAGATTTCACAGTGCTGATGGCACGCTTTCCCGATCTGCGTGACCTCAACGATTGCTTCGCCCAGACGGAGCTTTGTGCCTATCGGCAGCGTAAAGAGTTCCATGCCCTCTGTTGTGACGTTTTCCGCAAACATGCCGGGCAGCAATTCTCCCGCTCCCATAGCGATCATTTTATCAATGCTTTCCTGCGCAAGGAGGCTAATCTGCCTGTGCCAGTTGCCCGCGTGTGCGTCGCCCTCCAGGCCATGGCCTTTCACCAGGCGACCTTCTAAGATGGGCTGTTTGATGGTGCCTTTTTTCTGACTGATATTGACGGAAACAATGCTGGCCACGTTACCCTCCAATTTTTGACATATCCTTTTTCGAATGAAACCCGGTTTCTTCAAACTGGTGCGTGGGCGGTTTTTGATAAACGGCATCCCGTATCACCCGGGTAAGAAGCGCGTCATCCCGGTCTAAGAGCGCTTCCTTAAGCGAAACTTCCGCATCCACACCCAGACACAGCCGAAGCATGCCGTCGCTCATCACCCTGACACGGTTGCAGCAGCCGCAGAACCTGTGGGAAAGAGGGCTGATAAACCCGATCCTCCCCTGATGCCCTTGCACAACATAATCCGCGGAAGGCTGCCCCGCATAGCGCGGCGGAATAGCGGTAAGCCAAGGACGCGTTTTTAATATTTCATCTCCGGTAATTCTGCGGGAGACATCGCCCTTGCCCATGGGCATGAGTTCAATAAACCGCACATCTATGGGCTGATCCTTCGTTAAATCAATAAACGCGTCAATCTCTTGCTCGTTGATGCCACGCATCAATACCACATTCACTTTAAGCGGCACAAGCCCTGCGGCAATCGCTTCCTGCATCCCAGCAAGCACGGGAGCAAGCTCCCCGCCGCCCGTGATGCTGCGGTAGCGGTTGGGGTCAAGCGAATCCATGCTGATGTTGATGCGGGTCAACCCCGCGTCTTTTAACGATTGCGCTTTTCCGGGCAGCAGCTGGGCGTTGGTGGTAAGCGTGATTTCCTCAATCCCGTTAATTGCATGAAGCTGGGATATGAGGTCCAGAATATCCTCCCGCAGCAAAGGCTCACCACCGGTCAGACGCACTTTCTTTACCCCAAGCTCCGCCATCACCCGCGCAATGCGCGTGAATTCCTCCGCCGTCAATTCCCGCTGCTCCGCCTGATCACGATAGCCTCTGCAATAGGCACAGTTGAGCTGGCAGCGCTCCGTGACGGAAAGCCTCAGATAGGTAATGTTCCTGCCCCACTGATCTTTCATTGCTCTTCCCTTTTGTAGACGCCCGAACGTCCGCCCGCTTTCTCCAGCAGCCGCACAGGCCCTATTTCCATACCTTTGTCCACTGCCTTACACATATCGTACACCGTAAGCGCAGCGATGGAAGCCGCAGTGAGCGCCTCCATCTCAACGCCTGTGCGGTAGCTGCAGGTAACGGTTGCCTCAATGCGCAGCCGGTCCTGCTCCACAGGCGCAAATATGACCTCCACGCCGTCAAGCGGGATGCTGTGGCAAAGCGGTATCAATTCCGCCGTCTTTTTTGCCGCCATGATGCCCGCAATGCGCGCCACCGACAGCACATCTCCCTTTTTCATGCCACAGTGTTGGATTGTTTGGAGCGTCTGCGGCTGCATTGTTACCACGGCCTCAGCAACAGCAGTACGCTTTGTAATGCTTTTATCTCCAATATCGACCATATGCGCCTCACCCCGCGCATTCAGATGTGTAAGCTCCATAGCGCCTCCCGTTTGCACAGAAAAGACAAGTCCTTTTTCTTAGTATAGCATGCATTCGCGCATTGCCGAAACGTTATTTTCAATTATATACAACGCTATTGAAAGCACAACTATAGATATAAAAAACCGCCCGAAAGGGCGGACTGGTTTTTTAATGATCGCTTTACTCTTGCACGATTATCTGACAGGAGCGCATGACATCAAGCGCCTTCTTGTGCATTTCCGGCGTGGTGCCAGCACAGCAGGAGGCGTCCACATAGATCGGCGTTTCCGGCAGCGAAGCCTTTAAGAGCAAAGCGTTTGAAACGACACAGATATCCGTACAGATGCCGCACAGGTGCACTTCATCATACTCCCCCGCTTCCACATGTTTCCCCAGCGCCACACTTGCAAAGCGGTCCTTCCAAAACGGCATATACACCTTATTCGCAAGGGCTTTTGAAACGGCAGGCGGGTACTCCCAACCTTCCGTCCCAACCGCGCAGTGGGCCACGGGAAGAAGCCGCCCTTCCTGCGTCTTGGGGTAAGAAAGGTCATGCGTATCCTTGGTCGCTGCCACATCTCCGTCAAACGCGCTGATCTTTTCCGCTACGCGCTCCACAATGGCCTGCGCCTCAGGTGAACCAAGCGATCCTGTGATGAAGTCGTTTTGCATATCGACAACGATCAGTATTTTCTTCATGCCCTTTCCCTTTCTGTATTCGGATGTATATTCTAGAGTCAGCCTATCAGGTAACCAGTCATGGAAAGCGACCCGAGCACCCGGCTTTCATTGAACACCCGCACAGGCTCGCCCTCTTGTGCAGCACCCAACACATAGAG
>JAEXTB010000099.1 GCA_023453725.1 Bacillota bacterium
CGTTTTCGGATGGCAAGCTGACCACGCGCATCAAGGATGCGCGCGCTTCCGTTGCGCTTGAAATGCTCAAACAGTTCGGCGCGCCTGCGGATATCGTATACCAGGCCAAGCCGCACATTGGCACCGATCTGTTGCAGCATGTGGTCAAACACATGCGCGAGGAGATCATTGCCTTGGGTGGGGAGGTCCGTTTTGGCGCACGTCTGGAAGATATCGTTCTAAAAAACGGGGAGTTAAGCGCAGTTTCGGTGCGCCAGGGCGCGCAGCAGGAACGCGTTGAATGCGCGGCGCTCGTGCTTGCAACAGGACAAGCCGCAAGGGACACGTATGAAATGCTATTAGGTAGGGGATTGACGCTGCTTCCCAAATCGTTTGCTGTGGGCGTGCGTATCGAGCATCCTCAGGGGCTAATTGACCGTGCGCAGTTTGGCGCGCTTGCCGGTCACCCTCGCCTTGGCGCAGCCGAATACCGCCTGGCGGGAAAAAGCGGCGCACGCGGCGTATATACGTTCTGCATGTGCCCGGGCGGGTACGTGGTTGGTGCAGCGTCGGGAACCGCAGAAGTTGTGGTCAACGGCATGAGCGACCGCGCGCGGGATGGGAAAAATGCCAACGCTGCCGTTATTGTGCAGGTTGGGCCAGAGGACTTTGGTACCGGCCCACTGGACGGTGTACGCTTCCAGCAGGAGCTTGAACACAAAGCGTATGCAACGGGGCTCGCTTCCGGCGCGTATTTTGCCCCGGCGCAGCGGCTGGAGGATTTTATGCGCGGCAAAGAAACAAAGGCGTTTGGAGAGGTCGCGCCATCTTACAGGCCCGGCGTTCACCCAACGCGGCTCGATACGGTGCTTCCGCCCTTCGTCGCCGCAGGCATCCGGGACGGGATTGCGTCGTTTTCCCGCCAGCTTGCGGGCTATGGCCTGCCTGATGCTGTATTGACTGCGGTGGAAAGCCGCACCAGCTCTCCGGTGCGCATACTCCGGGATCTATGCGGGGAGGCAGAAGGTGCGCGCGGGGTGTTTCCGGTGGGGGAAGGCGCGGGGTACGCGGGCGGCATTGTAAGCGCCGCGGTGGACGGTATGCATGCAGCCGAACGAATCGCCTTGCGCTATAAGGCAACGCAATAACATGAGCCGCCGCTCATCCTTATAGATTATATATTAGTTGTGTTTTAACAAAAAGGGTGCGAAAATATCGTATAATGGATGTGGAGAAAGAAAGAAATCATTCGGTAAAGGCGGCTGCATGAAGCACTTTTATGTGTTGCTGGGCAATTTCGGCAGCGGAAAAACGGAACTTGCGCTGAACTTTGCAGTCAACGCTGCGCAGCATTCACGTACCGTATTGGCGGACTTGGATGTGATCAATCCATATTTTCGTTCGGCGGAGCGCAATGAGGAGTTGGCTTCTGCGGGAGTAAAGCTGATTCACCCCGTATTTGCCTATTCTACCGTTGAGGTTCCGGCGCTTTCGCCCGAAGTATATTCTGTATTTTCGGATCAATATGATACCGTTGTGGTCGATGCGGGGGGAGACCCTTCCGGCGCTGTTGCACTTGGGCAGTACAAAAGAAACTTTGACCTTCTTCCGGAAGGTACATTGGAAGTGCTGCTTGTCGTAAACCCGTTCCGGCCGTTTTCTTCCACGCCTGAGCTCGTTCTTGAGCTGATGGCGCGCATTCAGGAGCGGTCGCGGCTCTCTATTACAGGGCTTGTCAACAACGCCAACCTTTCCGTCCAAACAGAGGCGGAACAACTGATTGCGGGCTATGAGCTGATCAAAGCGGTATCCGAGGATTCGGGCATACCCGTTTCTTACACAACGGGCAGCAAGGAAAATTTAGCGGCGTATCTTGATTGGGCAAAACAGCAGGGCACATCTTTTACGTATATTGGGAAACCCATGCAGATTGAATTATATATGCATCGGGACTGGGACCGCTTTACGCGGCTCGGTATTTAGCGCGCCGGGCGCGGTATCTAAGGAACGAGTTGGGGACGTTGAAAGCGAGGATTAAATGGCAAAGGTAACGATCAATTTTGAGCGTTGCAAGGGCTGTGGGCTGTGCGTGCGTGCATGTCCCAAGCATATTTTGCAGCTCTCTCCCACCAAGCTGAATGAAAAGGGCTACCATCCGTCCGAGATGATGGATATGGACGCCTGTATTGCGTGCGCTGCCTGCGCGCGCACATGTCCGGACGTTGTGATCCGGGTGGAGAAATAGGAGGAACTATGGCAAAGAAGCTGATGAAAGGCTGCGAAGCGATTGCGGAGGCCGCCATACAGGCAGGTTGTAAGTTCTTTTTTGGGTATCCCATCACGCCGCAGAACGATATACCGGAATACATGTCCATGCGCCTGCCTCAAGTGGATGGCGGATGTTTCTTACAGGCAGAAAGCGAAGTGGCCGCTATCAATATGGTGTATGGCGCGGCGGGTGCGGGCGCGCGTGTGATGACTTCCTCCTCCAGCCCCGGCATCAGCCTGAAGATGGAGGGCATTTCCTACATCGCTGGCGCGGAATTGCCCTGCGTGATTGTCAATATGATGCGCGGCGGCCCGGGCTTGGGTTCTATCCAGGCGTCTCAGGGTGACTATTTTCAGGCCACAAAAGGCGGCGGTCATGGCGATTACCGCATGGTGGTGTATGCGCCGTCCTCCGTTCAGGAAGCGATCGATCTGACGCAGCGGGCGTTTGATGTGGCGGATCAATACCGTTTGCCGGTTATGCTGCTCGCCGATGGCATCATTGGACAGATGATGGAACCGGTGGAGATCCATACCGTTACCCCGAAAGCAGTTGACAAAAGCTGGGCCACGACGGGTTATCGAAAGAGCGAAGCCGAAAGGCCGCGCTCAATCGTCAACTCTCTCTATATTGAAGTGGAAGAACTGGAAGAAATGAATATGCGCCTGCAGGCGTGCTACCGGGAAGTGGAGCAGAAAGAAGCGCAGGTGGAGCTTTACAATACCGAAGGCGCGAAGTACACCCTGTGTGCGTACGGCACGGTGGCGCGCATCTGCAAATCCGCCATAGCATTGCTTGCCCAAAAGGGCATTAAAGTCGGTCTGGTGCGGCCCATTACGCTTTGGCCGTTCCCGTCCGCCGCTGTGCGTGACGCCATCGCATCAGAGACTGTGGAAAAGGCTTTTTGCGTGGAAATGAGCGCGGGGCAAATGGTGGAGGATATCCGCCTTGCCGTCAACGGAGAAAAGAAAGTAGAAATGCTTGCGTATCTTGGCAGCCGTGTTCCCACCGCGGAGGACATTGCAAACAAAGTGCTGCAGATGGAGGAGGTATAACGGTGGCTGTCGTATTTCAAAAGACTCCCGTTTTAACGGATACGGAAATGCACTACTGCCCCGGCTGCGGCCACGGCATTGTGCACCGGCTGATCGCAGAGGCGATTGAAGAATTGAACCTGCAGGAAAAGGCGGTTGGCATTGCGCCGGTCGGCTGTGCGGTGTTCGCTTATAAATACTTTAATGTTGATATGCAGGAGGCGGCACATGGCCGTGCCCCTGCCGTAGCCACCGGCGTCAAGCGCGTGTTGGGGCCTGAGAGCTGCGTGTTTACCTACCAGGGGGATGGAGATCTTGCCTCCATCGGCGCTGCGGAAATCGTACATGCGGCGCACCGCGGAGAAAAGATCACCACCATATTCATTAACAACGCGATCTACGGCATGACGGGCGGGCAAATGGCACCGACAACGCTTTTGGGCCAGCGTACCACGACCTCCCCCTACGGGCGGGATCAGGGGCACAGCGGCAGCCCCCTCAGGATGTCCGAACTCCTTGCAACCATAGACGGGGCAGCGTATATCGAGCGTGTGGCGGTCAACTCCAACGCGAATATCATTCGCGCAAAAAAGGCAATCCGCAAGGCGTTTGAAACACAGATGGCCGGCAAGGGCTTTTCCATGGTGGAGGTATTGTCCACCTGTCCCACCAACTGGGGAAAATCGCCTGCGGAATCGATGGATTGGATTGAAAGCGACATGATACCGTACTTCCCGCTTGGCGTCAAGAAGGAGGTATAACCGATGCTGGAACAGAATCTTTTTGCGGGGTTTGGCGGGCAGGGCGTGCTGCTGATGGGGCAGCTTTTAGCCTACGCCGGAATGCTCGAGGGCAAGCAGGTGACTTGGCTGCCCGCTTATGGCCCGGAGATGCGCGGAGGTACGGCAAACTGCAGCGTGATTATATCCGACGAGGCCATAGGCTCGCCGGTGGTCAGCAGGGCGACGACGGTAATCGCGCTCAACCGGCCTTCTCTGGATAAGTT
>JAEXTB010000280.1 GCA_023453725.1 Bacillota bacterium
GGGCGAAGGCTACCAGCAGCGTCCGCAGGGCGGCTATCAGCAACGCCCGCAGGGTGGCGGCTTCCAGCAGGGCGGCTATCAGCAACGCCCGCAGGGTGGCGGCTTCCAACAGGGCGGTTATCAGCAACGCCCGCAGGGTGGCGGCTTCCAACAGGGCGGCTATCAGCAGCGTCCGCAGGGTGGCGGCTTCCAGCAGGGCGGCGGCTACCAGCAGCGCCCGCAGGGTGGCGGTGGTTTCCAGCGCCCACAGGGAGAAGGATTCCAGCGCAGGCCTGGCGTAAAGCCCGCCGCGCCTATCACGCCTGCTGCCGGCAAGGAAAAAGTAAGCAATTACGATCCGAATAAGAGCAATTACACCAGAAATTACGAGGCTGAAAAGAAGGCGCGCAACAAAAAGACGATCCAGAAGGAAGCAGTCCCCATCGCGCGCGCCGCGTGGGATGAGGATGCGCCGATGGGCAGCAGCCGCAGGAAGCCCCGCAAAATGCAGCCGCAGCACAGGCCGGAGCCTGTAATCATTGAAAAGGCGGTTATCACAACGGAAACAATTACGGTAAAAGACCTTTCCGAAAAAATCGGAAAGCCCGCAGGCGAAATTATCAAGAAACTCTTCCTGATTGGGACGATTGCAACCATCAACCAGGAGCTTGATTTTGATACCTGCGAGCTGATCGCATCCGAATACGGCATTGCGCTTGAACAGCAAATTGCCAAGACATTTGAAGAAGTGCTTCAGGACAGATCCGACGAACAGGATGCGCCTGAAACCCTGATGGAGCGTCCTCCGGTTGTTACCATCATGGGCCACGTCGATCATGGCAAGACCTCGTTGCTTGACGCCATCCGCAATGCCCGCGTAACGGAAGGTGAGGCAGGCGGTATAACGCAGCATATCGGTGCATATACCGTGGAGTGCAACGGCAGAAGCATTACGTTCATCGATACCCCGGGCCATGAGGCGTTCACCTCCATGCGTGCCCGCGGCGCGCAGGTGACGGATATCGTCATACTCGTTGTTGCGGCGGACGACGGCATCAAGCCCCAGACGGTGGAAGCCATCAACCACGCTAAGGCTGCCGGTGTTCCCATTATTGTTGCGCTCAACAAAATGGACCGTCCGGAGGCCGATCCGGACCGTGTCAAGCAGCAATTGACGGAATACTCCCTCGTTTCTGAAGAATGGGGCGGCGATACCATCTGTGTTCCCGTTTCCGCAAAAACCCAGATGGGCCTTGATACGCTTCTTGAAATGATACTGCTGCAGGCGGATGTGTTGGAATTAAAGGCCAATCCCAACCGTATTGCGAAGGGTACTATCGTGGAAGCGCAGCTTGATAAAGGCCGTGGACCTATCGCAACCGTACTTGTGCAGAACGGCACGCTGCGCGTCGGCGATACGATCGTCGCAGGCATCGCCTATGGCCGCGTTCGCGCTATGATGGACGACAAAGGCCGCAGGGTGCAGGAAGCAGGCCCGAGCCAGCCGGTTGAGGTGCTGGGCTTTAGCGAAGTTCCCGCTGCCGGCGATACCCTGAACGTTGCGGAAATCGATAAGCTTTCCCGCCAGGTTGCGGAAGAGCGCCGCGATAAAATCAAGGCCGAGCAATTAAAGAACCTCTCCAAGGTCTCTTTGGATGATCTGTTCAGCCAGATCGCGGAAGGTGAAATCAAGGATCTTAACATCATCGTCAAGGCGGATGTGCAGGGTTCTGTGGAAGCCGTCAAACAGGCGCTTGAAAAGCTCTCCAATGAGGAAGTCCGCGTTCGCTGCATCCATGGCGGCGTAGGCGCCATCACCGGATCGGATATTATGTTTGCCTCCGCGTCCAACGCCATCATCATCGGCTTCAACGTGCGCATGGATAACGTGGCGCGTGTTGCCTCCGAAAAAGAGAAGGTGGATGTGCGGATGTACCGCATCATCTACAATGCGATTGAGGATGTTCAGAACGCGATGAAGGGCATGTTCAAGCCCGTATTCAAAGAAGTCGAGCTTGGCCGCATCTCCGTGCGCAATACATTCAAGGTATCGGGCGTTGGTACAATCGCGGGCGCATATGTGCAGGAAGGCAAGGTTGCCCGCAACGCGCAGGTTCGCGTGGTGCGTGACGGTATCGTCATCCACGAAGGCAAGATTTCCTCGCTCAAGCGCTTCAAGGACGATGCAAAGGAAGTCGCGCAGGGCTACGAGTGCGGCATCGGCATTGATGGCTTCAACGACCTGCTCGAAGGCGATACAATCGAAGCCTTCGTTATGGAAGAAGTCAAGAAATAAGCGCACACTAACGTTATTACCCGGCAACGGTTTACTTGAAGGAGAACTATGTCTGCCATACGACAGGATAGATTGAATGAAGAAATCAAAAAGGCCGTCAGCGAAGTCATCCGGGAAATGAAGGATCCACGCATTTCCCCGATGACAACCATTACGCAGGCGGAGGTCACAAACGACCTTAAGCACGCTAAGCTGATGGTAAGCATTTACGAAGCGGATGAGCAGATGAGAAAGTCGAGTATCGATGCGCTCAATCATGCCGCCGGATTCATTACCCGGGAGCTTGGGCGCAGGATGCAGATCAGGCGCCTACCTTCGCTCAAATTTATACTGGATACCTCCATTGAGTACAGCGTACACATCGCTAAGATACTCGATACGCTGCATATCGAAAAACAGGAGAGCGGCGATGAATGAGGCAGTCGTCACATTTGCCGAATGGCTCCGGCGGGAGGACGGGTTTACACTCATCTCCCACATTTCCCCGGATGGGGATACGATCGGCTCCTCTCTCGCACTTTTTGGCATACTGACCGCTATGGGTAAACGCGTGCAGGCCGTCTGCGAACAGCCGGTACCCCGCGTTTATTCTTTTTTACCGCACGCGGATCAGGTGCTTTTGCCGGATCAGGCAGGGGAGAACTTTCATAACGCAATCTCCATTGATTGCGCGGATACCGCCCGCATGGGGGCCGCAATCAACCTGTTCGAGCAAGCGAATGCAAAGGGGAACATCGATCATCATCGTACCAACCCCTTATTCGGGGACTATGTTCTTCATGATGACGATGCCGCCGCAACGGGCGAAATCATCTATGCGCTTTGGCGTGAGCTTGATGTCGCGCTTCACGGCGGCGCGGCGCAGGAGATTGCCGCCTGCTTATTTACTGCCATCAGTACGGATACCGGAAATTTTGCATACAGCAATACAACGCCTTCCACGTTTTTTGCCGCGGCTGGTCTTCTTGAAACCGGTATTGACATCGCAGGCATCAACCGCAGGGTGTACCGCACCGTTCCGCTTGCAAAAAAGCGACTGCTTGGCTATGTATTGACCAATATGGAACTGTTTGAGGACGGAAAAATCGGTTTCGCGTTTGTTTCTCAGGAAGCGCTCATCTCTTTGGGTGCGTCGCCGGAGGAAGTGGATGGCGTGATTGATGACATCCGGGATATTGATACGGTAGAGGTCGCCATACTTGCGCGCGAAGCGAAAGATGGTACCTGCAAGGTTAGTTTGCGCTCCAAACAATATGCCGATGTAAGCGCCATTGCGCACCGTTTGAGCGGCGGCGGGCACTTTCATGCTGCGGGCTGCACCTGGGAAGGCGAGCCTGAACCATTAAAGGCGGAATTATTACGTTTGGCAAAGGATGCGCTGCAGTGACGGAAGGAATTGTCAATGTATTAAAGCCGCCGGGAATGACCTCAAGCAATGTGGTGAGCGATATCCGCAAGCTCTTTGGGCTAAAGCGCGTCGGCCATACGGGAACATTGGACCCGGGTGCCGCAGGCGTGCTGCCAATATGCCTAGGCAGAGCTACGCGCTTATTCGATTATCTGGTGGATAAGGAAAAGGAATATATCGCAGAAATCTGCTTTGGCAGTTGTACGGATACCCAGGACAGCTATGGGCGTGTGGTTGCCACAAGCGAACAAATTGTTGACGAGGCTATGCTCCTTTGTGCACTGCCATCCTTTATGGGAGAACAGGTGCAGACTGCCCCCAAATACTCGGCATTGAAAACCGGTGGCTAAGCGATGTACGAGCTTGCGCGCAGCGGGCAGGAGGTGCCCGAACGCGTGCGTCCTGTAACGATTCATGCGCTTGAGCTTATTACGAAGACCAAAGAGAACCGCTTCCTGCTGCGCATCGGTTGTTCGCGCGGGACATATATAAGAACGCTGTGCGAAGACATCGGCAAGCGCCTAAACGTATGTGCACATATGTCTTTTTTGCTGCGTACGGCGTCCGGATCGTTTCAGATAGGCGAGGCTTACAGCATACAGGAACTTGCCGTACTAAAAGAGCAGGGCATGCTTGAAACGAGTATCGTATCGATCCAGCAGGCGCTCCCGTTCCTGCTGCACGTAACCGTTACCGACAAAAAGTCGATATCACGGCTTCAAAACGGATGCACCGAGCCGCTTTGTGAATGCGCCGGGATGCAGGAAGATCAAAGCTGCCTGGTATTTGGAGATGGCGAATTGATAGGCATCGGGGTATATACATCGGCCGGGCTGAAGCTCAAACTCCATCTTGAGGCTTAAAAGCAAAAAGCAGGACCTTAAAGCATATTAATCCGTTTTAAGCGCCTAGCGAATAGGGGCGCTTGCGGTTTATAAAGAGGTTTATTTATGCAGAACAGGCAAAAAACACCCGTGGTAATTGCTTTGGGCATGTTTGACGGCGTACATTTGGGCCATAGGGCGTTGCTCAGGCATGCGGTGGAAACCGCAAAGGAACTTCACGCGCTTAGTGTAGCGTATACGTTTTCCAACCATCCAAGGGGCGTATTTGCACAGGCGCCCAAGCTGCTTTCCACCGAGCAGGAACGGCGCACCTGCCTCAAAAAGCTGGGGTTGGACCGCGTACAGATGGAGGTTTTCGACAAAGAAACCGCCATGCTCTCCCCGGAAGCATTTGTGAAGCGCCTGCAGGACCAGTATGAGGTGCGGGCGTTTGTGGTGGGTTTTAACTATACATTCGGCCAGGGCGGAAAGGGTACGCCCGAAACGCTGATGGAACTTGGCCGTATGCATTCATTCTCTGTGCATGTCATCCCACCTGTGCTGTTTGAAGGGGAAACGGTATCGAGCACACGAATTCGCCAGCTCATTACCACAGGTGAGCTCACGAACGCAAACATGATGCTCAGTGAGCCGTACTCCTTATCTGGCTTGGTGGTAAAAAACCGCCGCATCGGCACCTCATTGGGGTTTCCCACGGCAAATATCCAAATTCCGGCAGAAAAAGCGCTGCCTGCAACCGGGATTTATGTAACTTCCGCCCTGCACGAAGGGCGCTGTTATGAAGCTGTAACAAACGTTGGCACCAATCCCACTGTGAACGGAAATGTGCTGACTGTGGAGACATATTTGATGGACTATGAGGGCGATCTCTACGGCAAAGAGCTCACCGTGCAGTTCCATAAGCGGCTGCGCGACGAGGTTCGTTTTGACAGCAAAGAGGCGCTTGTTTTGCAGATCCAGCAGGATGTACTTGACGCAAAAGCTTGGTTTCAACTGGACGTCAACAGGAAGATTGGCTAAAATCGGCACTTTTTTTAAGCAAAAGCATGTTTACAGGAGCGTGGCTCTATGCTACACTATACCCTGTGATAGGAACCACGGCTCGGTTTTGCGACTCTCCGACGCATTACTTTGCCGCTGGGGATACTAAAATTTAGGAGGATACCATGGAAAAGGATCGTAAACTAGAGATCATTGAGCAGTATAAACTGCATGATGGGGACACCGGCTCGCCCGAAGTGCAGATTGCACTCCTGACGGAGCGCATCAACCACCTCAACGAGCATCTCAAACTGAACAAAAAGGATCATCACTCCCGCCGCGGCCTTCTCAAAATGGTCGGTCAGCGCAGGGGTCTTTTGAACTACCTCAAGGATAAGGACATTGAACGTTATAGAACGATCATTGCCAGCCTGAACCTGAGAAAATAAGTGCATGAGCGGGGAAAGCGGGGAGCTTCCCCGCTTTTTTGTTATTTTGGCGAACATGGCGGCAAAATACAGATACCTGGTTTGAGATATGGCGCGTATTGCGGGAAAGACGGCTTTTCCGCGCGTAAAGCGCCGCGCAGGCGCGCTTATTACGCCTTAATCCCGGTTATACGATTTTTTAGTGGTACGGTTTGCCATGCCGTGCTATACTAGTTTGGTAGAAAAAAAGAAAGAAGTAAAATGAAGGAGCTATTTTCAATGCACAGAACGTTTGAAATGCAGCTTGGCGGCAAGACGCTTGTCGTCGAAACCGGAAAGTACGCTGAGCAGGCAGGAGGATCCTGTCTTGTTCGCTGCGGCGATACTGCCGTAATGACCTGCGCAACGGTTGCAAAGACCGCCCGTGCCGGCGTAGATTTTTTGCCGTTGAGCGTTGAGTTTGAAGAAAAACTGTATGCGGTGGGCAAAATCCCCGGCGGTTTCATTAAAAGAGAGGGCCGCCCCACCGAAAAAGCAATATTGACCTCGCGCCTCATTGACCGGCCCATCCGCCCGCTGTTCCCCAAGGGCTTCTATCGGGACGTACAGGTGATCGCTACCGTTCTTTCTGTGGAGCAGGACATCCAGCCTGACATCCTCGGCATGATCGGTTCTTCCATTGCGCTTTCCATCAGCGACGCGCCCTTCATGGGACCCACCGGTTCCGTCAACGTCGGCTATGTAGATGGCGAATTTATCCTGAATCCGGATTGCGCGCAGCGCGAAAAGAGCCGCATGAATCTTACCGTCGCCGGTACCCGTGACGCGGTAATGATGGTGGAAGCGGGCGCAACCGAAGTCACGGAAAAAGAAATGCTCGACGCCATACTCTTTGCGCACAGGAACATCAAGGAAATCGTCAAGTTCATTGAAGGCATTGCTGCTGAAGTCGGCAAGCCCAAGATGGAAGTCGAAATCTATCATCCCGACGATACCCTGACCGAAAAAGTCCGCGCCGCCGCTTTTGATAAGGTTGTTTGGTCTTTGGATACGTTCGACCGCAAAGAGCGTGAGGTACGCACCAATCAGGTCAAAGATGAAGTTACCGCCGCGTTTGCGGAAGAATATCCCAACAGCGCAGGCGATATCGACGCTATCCTCTATAACCTCACCAAAGAGGTTGTCCGCGATAAGATTATTAACAAGGGCATCCGTCCGGACGGTCGCAAACATGACGAAATACGCCCCATCTGGAGCGAGATCGGCATTTTGGCACGCACCCATGGCAGCGCGGTATTTACCCGCGGCCAGACCCAGGTCATGACCATCACGACATTGGGCACTATTGGCGAGGCGCAGATACTCGACGGCATTACGCTTGAAGAAAACAAGCGCTACATGCACCAGTACAAC
>JAEXTB010000317.1 GCA_023453725.1 Bacillota bacterium
ATTCCCGAACCATCTGCGCGATGGTTGGCTCAAACGCGGAGCCGCCGTCATATACGATGCGGCAACATCGGGAGCCGACAAACTGCGCCCCCTCCCTGCCAAACGGGTAAACAAGGCGCTGCGCCGCCTCGGACTTCGGACGGGTGAACACTTCCTTGACGCTGCCGATCTCCGCAATGCGGCTGTCGCTGATGATGGCCACACGGTGGCAAACCTCTTCAATTACGCGCATTTCATGCGTGATCACCACAATTGTGATGCCCAGGCGCTGATTGATATCCTTTAAGAGAGAAAGCACTTCCTGCGTTGTCGCAGGATCCAGCGCGCTTGTGGCCTCGTCGGATAAGAGCACCTTGGGGTTCATGGCAAGCGCCCGCGCAATGGCCACGCGCTGCCGCTGCCCGCCGGAAAGTTGGGAAGGATATGCCTTTTCTTTTTCTGTCAGCCCAACCAGGGAAAGAAGCTCCTTTGCCCGTTCAATCGCTTCCCGCTTGGGTGTGCCCGCAATCTCCATAGGAAAGCATACGTTCTGCAGCGCCGTCCGCTGCATAAACAGATTGAACTGCTGGAAAATCATACCCATGGACTGCCGGGCCGCATACAGCTCTTTGCGCGTCAGCCGGGAAAGATCCTTTCCATCGAGCACCACGGTGCCCTCTGTGGGTGCTTCCAAAAAGTTGATGCAGCGCACCAATGTGCTCTTGCCTGCCCCGCTCATGCCGATGATGCCGAAGATTTCCCCGCGCTGTATGCTAAGGTTAATGTCCTTAAGCGCGTGCACCTCTCCGCTGCTCGCCCGGAATGTTTTAGACAAATTCCGTATTTCGATCATGGGATTGTTTTGGTCCATATTCTGTGTCCCCTTCACCTAGGTGTCCGAGGGCGGATGCTCATCCCTATATCATATTATTTATATATGAATATAGGTTAAGCGTCTTGCCCCGCAATGTCAAGAGATTAAAACAATATATTATGTGTCAATCTCTTTAACTTGCAGAAAAAAGGCGCTCCGGAACCGGAGCGCCTTCGTAACACACCTGCTCTTATCTGCGCGCTGCGTCATACAGCTTTGCAACCATCGTCCAGTCTACCACATTCCAGAACGCTTTTACATAGTCCGCACGCAGATTTTTGTATTTGAGATAGTACGCGTGTTCCCATACGTCAATGCCAAGGATGGGGATGAGGCCCTTCCCGTCCATCAGCGGATTGTCCTGGTTGGGAGAAGAACTGACAAAAAGCTTGCCGGAAGAATCCGTGCTCAGCCATGCCCAACCGGAGCCAAAGCGTCCAATCGCCGCGGCAGTTGCCTTCTCTTTGAGGGCATCTATGCCGCCAAAGTCCGCGTTGATCTGCTTTAAGAGCGCTCCCTCCGGGTCTCCGCCGCCTTTGGGGGAAAGGGTTCCAAAATACAGGTTGTGGTTATAGAACCCGCCGCCGTTGTTGCGGACTGCTGTACGGACCGCTTCATCCGAAATCGAGGAAAGGTCGGTTAAAATCGCCTCGATGCTCTTTCCCGCAAGCGCAGGGTCTTTTTCTGCCGCCGCATTGAGGTTGTTCGTATACGCGGCATGGTGCTTGGTGTAATGCGTCACCATAGTGAGCTCGTCAACATGGGGCTCCAGCGCTTTAAACTCATATGTCAAATCAATCTGCTTAAACATTATTCATTACTCCTTTTGCTTTTTCTTGTTGTATGTTCACGCCGTATGATACAGCGGATTGCACTTTTATGGCGCAAGCACAGAAGCCGCGATTGCATCCGCAAGGGGATTGAGTTCCTCATCGGATTTTAATGTAGAACGGATATCCAGCGTCCCAAGGATTGTCATTTGTTTCATTTCTTTGAGCTGGTCTTCCATGGCTTTGAGCGCGGCGCTTGCCCAGGTGTGGTTGCCGATAATAACAGCAGACCTGTTCTGCATATTGAGCCTGGAAAGCTCATGCAGTATGGTATCCATCCCATAGTAAAGCGACATATTGTAAGTTGGCGAACCGATCACGAAATGACTGTATTTCCACACATCCGCAATGATGTAAGAGGGGTGGGTATTGCTCACATCGTACATGCGCATATCCGTTACTCCGCGCTCCCCAAGCTTGTTCGCCAACGCCATCACCGCATTTGCCGTATTGCCGTACATGGATGCGTAAAAGAGCACGACGCCCTTTTGTTCGGGAATGTATCTGCTCCATCTGTTGTACTTTTCAATCAGGAACCAGAGGTTTTCCCGCCAGACCGGCCCGTGCAGCGGGCAGATCATCTGGATGGGTATTCCATAGAGTTTGTTGAGCACTGCAAGTACCTGTGGTCCAAAGCGCCCGATGATGTTCGCATAATAGCGGCGCGCCTCGTCCAGATACAAATTCTCAAAGTTCATTTCATCGGCAAACAGGTTGCCGGAAAGCGCGCCAAACGCGCCAAACGCGTCTGCGGAAAACAGGATTTGTCCCGTTGTCTCATATGTCATCATCACTTCGGGCCAGTGCACCATTGGTGCCATATAGAACCGAAGCGTGGCTTTGCCTAACGAAAGTTCCTGACCTTCCTGTACTTCAAGCTGATTGGCGGAGATGTCCATGCTGTAATATTGCCGAAAAAACTGGAATGTCATTTTGTTCCCCACCACTTTTACATCCGGATACCGCCGAATGAGCTCCTCAATGTTGGCGCAGTGGTCAGGCTCCATATGGTTGATGATCAAATAGTCAAGCGGCCGCCCATTGAGCACATGTGTCACATTCTCCAGATACTGCGTGCTGACCGAATAGTCCACCGTATCGAGTATCGCGGTTTTCTCATCCAATATCAGGTATGAGTTGTAGGCCATGCCGTTGGGCAAGGGGAACATGTTTTCAAACCGCACGATCCGCCTGTCGTTTTCACCAATCCAATATACTTGATCCGTTACTTTCCGTATGCTTTGCATGTCATTTTCCTCCTGACATATTGATAACCAACCTTTTTGGTATACATTCAAGGATTCTAAAATTTTTCAGATATGCAAGCAGGGAAATCATTTCCTTCTGGCGCATTATATCTCTCTCCATATACGAATATGCGCCCCGCAGCATAAAAAACGCCGCAGGATTGCGGCGTTTTATCATCGTTATTGTAGAAGCGGCCCTCGCTTCTTGGATTGGCGCAGCCACTGCACGATATCAGAAAGCGTTTCTTTTAATGGCCGTGTGCTGTAGCCCAGCTCCCGCGTTGCTTTTTCATGGGAATAAGCTGCGTTTTGCGTAATGGTAAACAGCGAATAGCGCGTAAACAGCGGTGGTTGATGGGAAAGCCTGTAGTATAGCTCCGCAAAGGGCACAATCGCGTTGACCACCCATTTTGGCAAATACATCCGGAGCTTCTTTTTGCCTGACACCTCAGAAAGTGTATCAAACAGTTCCTTAAGATCAATAAACCGGTTGGATAGAATATAGCATTCGCCGCATTTTCCCTTTTCCGCAGCAAGTACAACCCCGCGCGCCACATCCCGCACATCCACAAAATCAAACCCACCGTGTATGGCGGCGGGCAGACGCCCGCGTACAAAGCTTGCGATCAGATGCGCCATGTTGCCAGTAGGAAGTCCCTTTGGCCCGATGATTCCGGCCGGGTGAACCGTGACCGCATCCAGGCCCTGTTTTGCGGCTTCCAGCACCAGCTTTGTGGCGGCCGCTTTGGTTTTTGCATAGTAGCCCGTCACTGCGTCGGGATCAAAAGAAGCGATCTCCTTCATATCCTGCCCCAAAGGCAGCAGGGGAATTGCGTGGACAGAGCTCACATACACAAGCCTGTTGACATGGTGGGCCATGCACGCATCCACAACATTGGCCGTACCATTGACATTGACATCATATACCCGCTGGTCCGGCTGCGCCGAAATAGAAACGATGCCCGCGCAGTGTATGACTGAAAATTTTGCCGGTTCATCGGTTTTAAACAGCGGGTCCAACGTTTCCCGTTTGCAGACATTGCCCTCTACCTTTGAAAACAACTGTCCGTTTTTTTCGATAAACGGCATGCAGTTTTCCCCCGGCAGCACAAACGCGCGCACCTCTTTGCCCTGATTTAAGAGTTCCTGCACCACATGCCCGCCAAGATGTCCGGCTGCGCCTGTTACGATATAAACCTGCTTCTCCATTGCTTCCTTGCCCTTTCCCTGTTCCAATCCCGTAGATGACGAGTTCTTTACACACTGCCGCATCATCAGATTCTACTCTTTCACAAATCTGCCATATTTATCGAACACCGTGTTGTTTTATTTGCGCAATTATATTATGATATACAACGTAATATAATCAACAGGCAGTTCGCTATCGTTTGACCGTTAATGGTCAAGCGCCCACATTTCTGTCTGTTTACTGCGTGGCAAAAATTCAAACTTATTGTGACGGGGATTTAGGCGGATGAAGCAGCAAAAAACAGACCGGAGAGTCAAATATACCAAGATGGTGCTCAGGCAAAGCCTGCTAGAACTTTTGCAGGAGCAGCCCATCACGAAGCTGACCGTTACAGACCTTTGCGCCCGGGCGGACATCAACCGCAACACGTTTTATCTGCATTATGATAGTCCGTTCGACCTCCTGCTGCAGATTGAGGACGAGCTGTATGAGGAAATCATGCGTTCTGTGGAGCGCTCCCTATCCTCCCGGACAATCAGCGCTTTCCTTCTGGAAGTATGCCAATCCATACAGGCAAACGGCGACCTGTGTAAAATTTTAGTATCAGAGCACGGGGACAAGGAATTTTTACGGCGCATCATGCATGTGGCACATGACTGGAGCATGCTGGAATGGAGCGCCCAGCCAAGCACATTGGACAGGGCTGGCATGGAGCTTCTTTATTTGTTTGCTGCAAACGGAAGCATTGCGGTGATTGAAGGCTGGATCAATACGGGCATGCAAAAAAGCCCGGAGGAGATCGCAACGCTGATTGATAAAATGACCCACTTTGGCCAGCAGGCGTTTTTTCCAGCGGGGATTGTGTAGCATTTAATTGTCCCGCATGCCCACGCATTTGACCCGCGGGCAGTTTTGTTATATGGTGAAGACGATTAAAGTTTCTATTTTTATTACAGGAGGCTCCCCATGAAAGTATTGCTCATTAACGGCAGCCCGCACAAGGAAGGGTGTACGTATACCGCATTGACCGAAGTGGCCAACGAGCTTAACCGGCTCTCCATTGAAACCGAACTCTTTCACATCGGCACAAAGCCCATCAGCGGATGCACCGCATGCGGGTATTGCAGAAAGACACAGTCCCTCCGGTGCGTCTACCAGGATACGGTCAATGAAGCGATTGTGAAAATGGAGCAGTGTGACGCCATGGTGGTCGGCTCCCCCGTCCATTACGCAAGTGCATCCGGGTCGGTTGTCTCGTTTTTAGACCGCATGTTTTATGCAAGCGGAGGCTTTGCGTTAAAGCCCGGTGCTGCAATCGTCACCTGCCGCCGCGGCGGCGCAACAGCCGCGTTTGACCAGCTCAATAAATATTTCCTGATCTCCGGCATGCCGCTTGCCGCCTCCCAATACTGGAACATGGTACACGGCAACACGCCGGATGAAATCCGGCAAGACCTGGAGGGGCTGCAGACCATGCGTACGCTTGCGCGCAACCTCGCCTGGCTCCTTGCCTGCATCGAGGCCGGAAAGCGCGCCGGAGTACCCCTTCCCGAAATTGAGATCCGGCAGAGAACGAATTTTATCCGCTAAATCATATTGGAAGGACATGGCATGAATTGGGTATTGGAGTCTCCAAGGCTTAGATTTCGCCGCATAGAGCAGGCGGATTTCTCCAGCCTGTGCGAATTCCTGCAGGATGAAGAAGTGATGTATGCATGGGAGCACGGCTTTTCTCTTGACGAGGTGCAGGATTGGATTGATCGTACGTTCGCCCGCTACGAGAAGGACGGCTTCGGGCATTATGCGGCAATCGAAAAGGAATCTTCAGCGTTAATCGGCGTGATCGGTCCCCTGATAGAAGTAATCGACGAAGTACCCTACACGGGCATTGGGTATATCATCAACAAGCGATATTGGGGAAAAGGATATGCGACGGAAGGCGCAGCAGCATGCATGCAATATGCGTTCTCCGCGCTTCACGCCGACAAGGTTATTGCGGAAATCCGACCTGAAAACCTTCGTTCCCGCCGTGTCGCAGAACGGCTTGGAATGGCGGTGGAGGGCGAATGCATCAAGCACTATTACGGAAAGGAAATGCCTCACCTCATCTACAGCAAATGTAGCCATTAGCGTTTGTTTCCTCCCCTTCCAATTGCTTGACTGTATGGACAACCTGCCGTATTGTGATGGTATAAAGCTGAAAGGGGGTATGCGAGATGAATGTCAGTAGTATATCAGGGACAACTCAACTGAACATGAGTGAGGCGCTCTTCCGGGCCGTAGCCGGAAATGAATTCTTTCTCTGCCTGCAACCCCAATACCAATTGCCGGATCGAAGCATTGCGGGCGCGGAAGCGTTGCTGCGCTGGAACGACCCGGCGCACGGCATACGCTTTCCTGCGGAATTCCTGCCCGCGGCGGAGCATTATGGATACGCGGAAACACTCGACCTGTTTGCGCTTGAGGAAGCATGCCGTTGTATCCACGCCTGTCTGGACGCGCAAGTCCCGGCTGTGCCGATCAGTGTGAACATTTCCTCGCCTTCGCTGTACGCAGCGGGTTTCTTTGACGCCGTAAAGGACTGCATCCGGAGATATAACGTACCGCCCGGGCACCTTTCGGTTGAGTTTTCCGCCGCGTTCGCGGAGCAGCATCCTGTCGCGCTGTTTAAGGCCATCAAACAATTTCACGCGCTGCAGTGCGGGTGCGTGATTGACGGATTTTCCAAAGGGATCGCGCTGCTTGAACGCCTCTGCGCCTTTGAGATCGATGCCGTGAAGTTCGATTGCGGGGCGTTCGCCCGTCAAAAGGACAAGTATAATTGCTCCTCATACATGGAAACGCTCGCCGCAGCGCAGCGCATGCAGATTACGTTTGTTTGCGAAGGTGTGGCGGAGGAGGAACAGCTGCAATCGCTTGTCCGCGCAGGCTGTACGCTTTTGCAGGGGTTTGCGTTAAGCCCGCCGGTAAGCAGCATTCTGTTTCTTAAAATGCTGCAGGCATAATCGGATTAAAACCAAAGGGCCGCATTACGCGGCCCTTTTATGTCTTTATGCGGCAAGCTTTTCAAGCGCCTGATCCGTGCTCCAGTAAAAATGATCCTCTCCGATCTTTTCAATCAGTTCCAACCGCTCAAATATCTCTTTTACAGGAGGCTGGAGGCTAGCAAAGTATACGGCGGCGTTGTTTTGTACAAGGCGCGCACAGATTTCCTGGAGCGCCTGCACGCCAGATAAATCCGCAAGCGGTACGCCGCGCAGGGAGAATATGATCTGTTCCTTGCCCGCAAGCGCTTCAAGTGCATCCTCCAGGCGGCGCGTCGAACCAAAATACAGCGGACCGGAAATATAGACTACGCCGGTGCGCGAAAGCTTTTCGGTAAACACAGCCTGCCTTGGGAGCTTCGCCGGAATGACGTCGCTCACCGTAACCTGCATGTTGGAAACCTTAATTACAAACGTCATCACGGAAAACAGCACGCCGATGACAATCGCTATTGTCAAATCAAATATGACGGTACAGGCCATCGTAACCAAAAACTGAAGAATGGCGCTTGTGATCCGCTTTCTGAATATCTCTTTGATCGCATGCCATTCGTTCATACGCCACGCCGTCATAATCAGCACCCCGGCAAGCGCGCAAAGCGGAATGGCGGACATGACGCCGCCAAGCGCAAACATGGAAAGTAGCAGCACCCCGGAATGGATGATGCCCGTCAGCCTCGTCTGCCCACCCGCCTTGATGGCGACGCTGGTGCGCGCTATGGCCGCAGTCGCCGGCACCCCGCCAAAGAATGGCAGCACCACGTTGCCGATGCCCTGGGCAATGAGTTCCTGGGACGCATTGAGCTTCTCATTCTTCATGCGCCCGGCGCTCGCCCCGCATAAAAGGCTCTCAATCATCCCCAGCGCAGCAATGCTGATGGCGGGCATGACAAAATTTTTCAGCTCCCTGAACTGGATGGAGGAAAACTCCAGCCGTTCCCCCAGCAGCAGCGTGCGCGGAATCTCCCCTACGCTTGCTACCGGCAGGCGCAGCAGTATGTTTGCGCCTGTTGCAAGAATAATCGCAACCAGCGATGCGGGGCAATACTGCGCCCATTTTTTCGGGTAGAACGCGATGAGCAATATCACCGCGATACCCATAATAAGTGCTGTAGGATTGAACATTTGCGGCAGCGTAAAGTAGCTGACGATGCGTTCGATTGTCTCGTCCCCGGCGGAGGTAAGCCCCGTAAGATTGTTCACCTGCCCCAGCGCGATGATGATGGCAATGCCTGAAGTAAACCCTGTGATAACAGGCAGCGGTATAAAGGAAACGATATCGCCCAGCTTCAAAACGCCTGCAAGTATGAGCATAATGCCGGAAAGCAGGCACGCCAGGAACACGCCTTTTAGCCCGTACTGGGCAACAAGGGTCACAAGTATAGCCGTCATAGCGCCGGTCGGACCGGAAATCTGGTATGACGCGCCGGAAAGCGAGCCTATGACAAGCCCGGCGAGAATGGCAGTGACAAGCCCCGCAGCCGCGGATGCACCGCTGCTGACCCCAAAAGCCAGCGCGAGGGGCAATGCGACCGCCGCCACAGTTACCCCCGCGAGAACATCTTTTCCAAAACGTTTTGCATCATAACCCAAAAACTCTTTTTTGAGCATCCCGGTAAACCCACGAACCAGACGCACGGCGAAATAATCCTCCCGTTTCTTACGACAATCAGTATAAATTGGCGAATAATGCGCACTTTCGCCATTATAACATACGGAATATATACGTCAATGCCGCGCATGAGGTTTTCATCTTTCGGCACTGGTAAATTTCCACCCATTGATATATTGCTCGGTTGAAAAAATCAGCTATCATGTTGTACTGAAACCCAGAAATCAGCTTTACTCCCTGTGTTTGCGCGCGGCTTTTGAATGCGGTATAATAGCCGCAAGGCGGCTATTATACGGCTTATTTTTATGCGCGTGCGATTTTCGCCCCCAGGCGAAACGCGCATGCGCGGATTATACCATATCCACTGCGCTTCTATGGTATAATTAGCTTGAGCTTTTATGCGAGCTTATTCCGCAAGAACACGCTGTTCGGATATATGGAGGTGCAGCTTTGGCAAAGAGACGGCCGAAAAAACGCAAAGAGGCAGAACAATCCCGCCGTGAGATTTGGGGCGTGGTGCTTGCCGCCATCGGCGTTTTCCTTGGCGCTTGTATCTATTTCGGACAGGCTGGTCTCATAGGGGAAGGTATCCGGTCAGTCTCATACGGATTGGGCGGGTTGTTCTCCTATGCGCTGCCGCCTGCCTGCGTCATAGGCGGTATCTCGCTCATTGCCGTTGCGGATCAAAAACCCAGAAAAGGCAGGGCAACGCTTGTGTTCACCGGCATCTGGCTTGCGCTTGCGCTGCTGCATGTCATTGCCCGCCCCATATTGGGCGAGACGTCCTTCCTTATTTATGTACGGGATGCTTATGTGTATGGAACGGAGCAGCTTTCCGGCGGCGGCGCTTTGGGCGCGCTTCTTTCCTATCCTTTGCTGCTCTTAACCGGAGAAGCGGGCTCCTATATTTTCCTGATTGCTGGGCTTTTGATCATCATACTGCTGGTCACGAGCATATCGCTGCGAAAGACCGGCCAGCAGGTAACCACCAAGGTGAAGGCCGGTATTCAGCAAGCCGCCCAGGCACATGCCGCAAGGCGCGAACTCTATACCGCTACAATCGACCAGGAAGAAGCGCTGCCGCTCCCCCGTTCCCGCAAGCCCGTGCCAAGGCGAATGCAGCGGGTAGAAGACGACGGTTTGAGCTTTATGCCGATTGAAGGGCCGCTTCAAAAAAAGACGTCTGTCGAAGAGGCGGTTGACCCTGTTATTCCGTCTGTAATCCCGCCCGTTATTCCACAGGCGGCTCCTTCCGTGTCCTCTGTATATGAAGCCGACTTAGTGCCGGAAGCAGACGATTTTCCGCCGTTTGAACCGGACGATTTTGCCGCAACGCCGCTGCGCGCGCCTAAAAAACCGGTGCGCGATGCGCTGCCTTTCTCCGAGCCGGTACAGGTAAAACTCAATATGGAGCCGGCACAAAAAGTGGAAGCGCCCGTAGCGCAGCCCCACGCGGCAGAGAATATTCCCTATGTGCCGCCTTCGTTCAGCCTGTTGAACCCTGCGCTTGCAAGCTATGCGAGGAGCAACGAATCCCCCGCTGAAAAGGGCAAACTATTGGTGGATACGCTTGCAAGCTTTAATGTTTCCGCCAGGGTGGTCAACATCAGCGTAGGCCCCGTGATTACGCGGTTTGAGCTTGCCCCGGCCCCCGGCGTGCGCGTCAACCGCATCACAGCGCTTTCTGACGA
>JAEXTB010000012.1 GCA_023453725.1 Bacillota bacterium
CGGCTGCAGAACAGGTGGCTGCAGGCGCGGTTCAAGTATCGGCAGGCAACCAGACAATCTCCCAAAGCGCTGTGGAGCAGGCAAGCTCAATAGAAGAGCTGACAGCTGCCATTGAGAGCATTGCGGAGGCCACCAAACAAAATACGCTTAAGGCAAACAACGCAAACGAGCTGACTGCTACCGCAAAAGCGGAGGCCGTGGCCGGAGACCATAGAATGCAGAACCTGCAGCAGGCCATGGAAGAAATCAACGAGGCCTCTGAAAACATCAGCACCATAATTAAGAAGATTGAGGATATTTCCTACCAGACCAACCTGCTGGCCCTTAACGCGGCGGTGGAAGCCGCGCGGGCAGGTGAGCATGGAAAAGGATTTTCCGTGGTGGCGGACGAGGTGCGGAATTTAGCGGAAAAAAGCGCAAAGGCTGCTAAGGAAACGGTACAGCTTGTACAAAGCTCCATTCATAAAACTCGGGCCGGGACGCGCCTGGCGGATGAAACAGCGCAGGCCTTAAACAATATTGTCAGCTCCATAGACAAAGCGGCAGTGCTTGTGGGGGAAATTGCGGTATCATCCAACGAGCAGGCGACAAATATCGTGCAGATGGACCGCGGATTTGAACAGATATCAGAAGTGGTGCGGAGCAACTCGGCCACTGCAGAGGAAGTCGCAGCTTCGAGCGAAGAGCTTTCCGGCCAGGCGTCGCTACTAAAGGATATGGTGGATCGGTTTGCCCTGTAGACCAATGCGGCAATCCGGCCATGCTCATTCAGTAAAAAGAAAACAGCAAAAGGATCCGGGCCTATGGGCACGGGTCCTTTTACGCAGCAACCGTTGATTAAGCCCGGATGTCCTTTGCAAGCTCCCGCAGGAGTTCGCCGTTTGCGATGAAGTACCCTTTCTTCTGTTTGACCAGGATACCATCCTTTTTGAACTGCTCAATGGTATAGAGCAGATGCCGGTAGCTTACCCCGAGATATTCCGCCGTTTCCACGTGCTTTTCTGAATATAGCTGCTGGTGCGCGGTGAACAGGATAAATGCGGCCAGACGGTTCTTTAACGGGTAATTCATATGTTCGGAGAACCGCTCAGTGCGGGTTAAGACTTTTTTCGCAAGATAGACGCACAGGTGATGCAGAAATGCTGCGTTTTCAAGCAGAAACGGTTTCAGTTGCTCCAGTGGGAACGCAACTAAGATGCAGCGCTCAATTGCGATGACATCTTTGGGGATATCCTCAACACCGAGCAGCGACAATTCGCCCACATAATTATCTTTTCCAAGAAACTGAATGATGGACTGCTTGCCATCATCATGTATCATATAGATTTTCGCTTTGCCCGAGGCCAGATAGTAGAGCGTGTGGATAGGTTCGCTGTAACGGGTAATATGCTCGCCACGCTCAAAAACCTCGACATGCGCGTGCGGGAGAAGATGGCCGATTGGAAGCGGACGAAGCATACTCAGGGTGTGAAAATACAGATCCTGCTCAGATTTAGGAAAGAACTTTTCCATTACCCCTCCACAATGTGAGATATCTCATATTATAAATCCTCAATTGCTGATACTGTCAAGAAAAGAGATGCTTTGAAGGCCGCAAAAATGCTTTCCGGCACAATTGAGGAGGATATATGAGAAAAGAGTTTCGGTTTCTGCTGTCTCTGTTCTTCTACTGTCTGACGGGCGTGGGAATCAGCCTGACGATTAAGGCGGGTATAGGCGTAAGCAGCTTTAATTCGATTAATGTAGCGTTGTCGACTGTGCTGCATTGGAAGGTGGGTGTTGTTACCACCCTATTAAACGCCGTATTTCTGATGGTGTATATGGGGCTAAGCGGGTTCAGGCAGCCAAAAAAATATGTGGTGCAGGCAATTGCAGTCATCTGCCTGGGCAAAGTGATTGACTTTTTTACCTATGAAGCGTTTGGTGGGCTGGTGGTCGACGAGTATTTGCAAAAAGTGCTGATGTTTGTTGCAGGTACCGGCATTGCTGGCCTTTCCACCGGTATGGTATTAAATCTTGAAGTCATGGCATTCCCCATTGAAAGCGCCTGCGCGGAACTGGCAACGAAAACGGGACTCGCTTTTTCCCGCATACGCTATGGGGTGGATATCGTATCAGTCACAGGCTCCGTGCTGCTGTCTTTCCTGTTTCGGCTGCCGCTTTTTGCGCGGGAGGGAACCATCATTAGCTTGTTCCTGCTCACAGCGGCAATCACCACGGCAAAAAAAGGATATGAAAAGATCACGTGCAAAGAGCAACAATTATCTTCGTAAAATCCGCGGACTTGTCAATGGGCTGTTCTGTTCTCTATGCGATCGACTATTCGTGTGAACGGACTTACAATGCAGAAAAAGCCAAATAATTTTTTCATCCACACAACTTCTACAAATCTTCTTGGTATTGTTGCATGCAGAGAGAACGGAGGTAGATGAAATGAAGTCTGGCGGAAAGACCCAAACGCTTCGCATCGGCGGTATGACGTGCGTGAGCTGTCAAAACAAAATTGAGAGAAAGCTCCAAAACACCGCGGGTATTGAGAGCGCTACGGTCAGCTACAGTGCGGGAACCGCTGAAGTAACCTACGATTCAGGTGTAGTATCGGCGCAGCAGATTGCCGCGATTATTGAGAAGTTGGATTATCAGGTGCTCAACAACGGTCAGGCGGGATCAAATAAGTCCAAGCTGGTGGGGATACTCATTATCGTGGTGGCAGCCTACGTCCTGCTCCAGCAGTTCGGTTTTACGCAGATATTTAACGCTTTCCCTCTGGCAGAAGAGGGCATGGGATACGGCATGCTCTTTGTCATTGGGTTAATTACCTCCGTTCATTGTATCGCCATGTGCGGCGGTATCAATCTCTCCCAGTGCATTCCTCAGCCGGATGCAAACAGCACCAATAAGTTTGCGGCGTTACGCCCCAGCTTCCTGTACAACCTTGGCCGGGTGATTTCTTATACGGTCGTGGGCGCAATTGTAGGCGCTCTCGGTTCAGTTGTGAGTTTTTCAGGCGCGCTAAAGGGCATTGTTCAGCTCCTTGCGGGCGTATTTATGGTGATTATGGGCATCAATATGCTCGGTATATTTCCCTTCTTAAGAAAGCTCACGCCGCGGATGCCCAAAGCGTTTGCGCGTGGCATCTATAAAGAGAAGGCAGGCAGCAACAGTCCGTTCTATGTTGGCCTATTAAACGGTCTCATGCCGTGCGGCCCCCTACAGGCCATGCAGCTTTATGCGCTTTCTACCGGAAGCCCGCTTACCGGGGCGCTGTCCATGATGCTCTTTAGCCTGGGTACAGTCCCGCTGATGTTTGGCCTTGGCGCGCTCAGCTCCGTGTTGAGCAAGCGGTTTACGCGCAAAGTCATGACGGTGGGGGCAGTGCTGGTGGTGGTGCTTGGCATGTCCATGTTCACGCAGGGCTGGGCTTTATCCGGGTTCTCTCTGCCCGAACTGGCCCCACAAAGTTCGAAGCAAAGCGCGCAAAGCTCCGCTCAGAAAGGCACTAAGAGCACAACGGGCGTGACGGTTGAAAACGGGGTGCAGATCATAACATCTACGCTCTCATCAGGCAAATATCCGGCCATCACCATACAGGCGGGTACACCCGTCAAATGGACCATCAACGCCCCGGACGGGAGCATCAACGGCTGCAACAACCGGATTTTTATTCCGGAATACAATATTGAATACCAATTCCAGCCCGGTGAAAATGTGATTGAATTTACGCCGGATAAAACCGGCAAATTTCCATACAGCTGCTGGATGGGCATGATTCGCAGCTCCATCACTGTTGTAGAGGGCGGCGCACAGACGCCTGCAGCCTCCGTACCGGAAAGCACCGCTCCCGCGCAGGAAGAAGCGACGCCGCAACCCGCACAATCCGAACCCGTTCCGGCAGGGGTAAAAATCCCAACCGACGCGATCGCGGTAGGGGAGATAAAGGATGGCTTGCAGACGGTGGAGGTTGAGCTGACGGATGATGGATTAAAACCCGCAATCGTCGTTCTTCAGGCAAATATCGATACGGAATGGATTGTCAAAAGCAGTTCCACCCGTGCTGCAAACGCGTCGCTGCTGTTCCCTGCCTACTATACGCAATTCCCCATACAGCAGGGTGAAACCCCGCTTTACCTGTATCCCACGGAAAGCTTTGATTTCTCTACCCAGGACAACGCGTTCTATGGGTACGTAAAGGTGGTAGAGGATATTGAGAAGATTGATATCGAGGCCATCAAGGAAGAAGCGGGAAACTATAAGACAATGATCTGGCCGTCCTCTGCTTTTGAAGCGGACAGCGCAGCCCCGAGCTGCCATTGAGCATAACATCAGTACGAAAGGCGGATACGATGGGATTTTTCTTAAGCCACTGGCATTGCATACTGCCGTTAGCATTGCTTGCAATTGGGTTCTTTTTTGTTGGCCGGCAAAAGAAGGGCAAACAGGAAGCGCAAAGCTTTGACCGTGACAATCAACAGATGCGATAAAAAAGCTCCCGGTTGCTTCCGCCGGATACGACGGAAGCAACCGGGAGATAATTTTCCTAACGATGGTATTGGCCGTCTGATCGGTTATAACCGGCTTTGAGCGTGCTCGGTCATGGAACAGCTTGCTACCAGGCCGTTATCCCGCATATAGCCTGCGCCCCACGCATACATGGCGGATAAAATAGGTTTCAGGCTCATGCCAAACTCGGTCAGGGAATATTCCACTTTAGGAGGTACCACGGGGTAAACCGTGCGCATGAGCAGATTGTCGGTTTCCAGTTCGCGCAGCTGCTGGGTAAGCATTTTGGGCGTGGCCTGCGGAATGAGCTTTTGCAGTTCTCCATGGCGCAATGTGCCATTGACCAGATGCCACAATATCAGGGATTTATATTTTCCGCCGATGAGGCGCAGCGTGGCGTCAACTGGGCAATTCAGGCCGCTGTGATCACAGTTCATGGTTTTCTCCTACATACTATCATTTTGGATAGTATGGCACAATATAGTGCGTACTTGTTTTAATTTCGGTTACAGTTAGAATAATAGCATAAGCTTAATTGTCCGTCAAGGACAGAGCAACCAATGTAAGAGTGGGGAGGTCCACAAAATGGAAAATCAAGTATTAAGCATTCGGGGCATGACTTGCGCGGCATGCGCGCAGCGGATTGAAAAAACCGTACGCAAGCTTCCCGGAATTGAGCAGGCCAATGTCAATCTTGCCAGCGAAAAGTTGTTTGTGGAATATAATGAAAGCGCTCTTCCACTTTCCACTATAAAGGAAGCCGTTTCAAAAATAGGGTACGAAGTGGTGGAAAAGCAGGATCACACAAACGTCACCATACCCATTGGCGATATGACCTGTGCGGCCTGTGCGCAGCGCGTGGAAAAGGCCATCCGCAAGCTTGAGGGCGTCGTGAGCGTTTCCGTCAACTTTGCTACGGAAAAAGCCACTGTGTCCTATAACCCGCAGCAGGTGCGGCTTTCCGCCATACGAGGCGCGATTGAAAAAGCGGGATACAAGGCGCTAGAGGTCAAAAAGACCGCGGCTTCGGATGAGGACCGGGCGCGCAAGCAAAAGGAGATCCGCACGCTGTGGACCAAATTTATCGTTTCTGCGATATTCTCCCTGCCGCTTCTTTACATTGCGATGGTGCCCATGATCACAATCGTGCGGCTACCTTTCCCCGGCGGGCTTGATCCGATGAAATATCCTCTGATCTATGCTTTGATTGAGCTGCTGCTTGTGCTTCCTGTGATCGGCGTAGGCTACAAGTTTTATACCAATGGCTTTAAGGCGCTTGTACAGCGGAGCCCGAATATGGACTCGCTCATTGCCATCGGCACAACGGCCGCGTTCCTATACAGCGTATACAACGTGTGGCAGATCGCAAACGGGGCGTTTGGCGCGGTGGAGGCGCTCTACTTTGAGACTGCGGGCGTCATCATTACACTCATCCTGCTGGGAAAATCGCTTGAAGCCGTGTCAAAAGGGCGCACAAGCGAAGCCATTAAAAAGCTGATGGGGCTTGCGCCGAAGACCGCCATCATTATCGAAAATGGGGAAGAGAAAGAAATCCCTATCGATGAGGTGGAAGTCGGCGATGTCATTGTCGTGAAGCCCGGCGCAAAAATCCCGGTGGACGGTACGGTATTGGAAGGCCACACGGCCATTGACGAAAGCATGCTGACCGGCGAAAGCATGCCGGTGGACAAAAAGGCGGGAGACAGCGTGTATGCCGCTTCCATCAACACCAACGGCGCAATCCGGTTCCGGGCGGACAAAATCGGCAGCGATACGGCGCTTGCCCAGATCATCAAGCTTGTGGAGGACGCCCAAGGCTCAAAAGCGCCCATCGCGCAGATGGCGGATATCGTATCCGGGTATTTCGTACCCATCGTATGCGTCATTGCGCTTCTCGCGGGCATCGCATGGTACTTCGGCGTACGGGACCTTGAGTTCGCGCTGACCATATTCATCTCCGTGCTGGTCATCGCCTGCCCTTGCGCTCTGGGCCTTGCAACCCCCACAGCCATTATGGTGGGCACCGGAAAGGGCGCGGAAAACGGCATCCTCATCAAAGGCGGCGAAGCGCTCGAAACCGCTCACAAGATCAATACCATCGTGTTTGACAAGACCGGTACTATTACGGAAGGCAAGCCGACTGTGACGGACGTACTTGCCGTAGCTGGGGTAGAGGCTGATAAACTGCTGCAGCTGACAGCCTCGGCGGAAAAAGGCTCTGAGCATCCCCTTGGCCAAGCCATTGTACAGGGTGCGCAGGAAAAAGGCATGGAATTCCTTGCGATAGACGGGTTTGAAGCGCTGACCGGGCGCGGCATTGAGGCCCGCATCAGCGGCAGGGCAGTGCTTGCGGGCAACCGGAAGCTGATGGACGAACGAAGCATTTCGCTTTCAGAACTGGAAGCGGCGTCCGACCGCTTAGCAGAAGAAGGCAAGACGCCGATGTATGTGGCGTTTGACGGGCAAATCGCCGGTATTATCGCAGTGGCGGACGTTGTGAAGCAATCCAGCCGCGCCGCAATCGAAAGCCTGCACAAGATGGGCATTCAGGTTGCCATGATCACGGGCGACAACAAAAAGACCGCCGCAGCCATTGCGCGGCCGGCAGGCGTGCGA
>JAEXTB010000047.1 GCA_023453725.1 Bacillota bacterium
GTTCAGCAACTGCGGCTACATGGGCTTACCACTGTTAAACGCCGTGCTTGGCAGCATCGGCGTATTCTATGGCGCCGGTTATATCATTATCTTTACGCTTGTTTCCTGGACTTATGGGCTGGTTGCCGTCAGCGGGGACAAACGGGAGATCTCACTGAAAAAACTTGTCACAAATCCCGGCGTACTCGGCTCCATCGCCGGTCTTATCGTCTTCCTGTTTTCCATCAAACTCCCCAATATCGTCTATGCGCCCATCCACTACCTGGGCGCGCTCAATACGCCGGTCCCCATGGTGATCGTAGGCTACCAGCTTTCCAAGGTGGATTTACTTAATATGTGGAAAAAAGCATCCTACTATGTCGCGTCGCTTGTGCGGCTGATCGTTATTCCGTTTGTCACGTTTGTTGTGCTCTACCTTGCGGGTATGCGCGGGGAACTGCTGGTAAGCTGCATCTTAAGCGCAAGCGCGCCGAGTGCGGCGCTGACCACCATGTTTGCCGTACGGTATAAGCAGGATACGCAGGCGGCTTCCGCCATGATCTCCATGTCCACGATTTTATCCCTCATCACCCTGCCGCTCATTATCGGTGTTGTGCAGTATTTGAGCTGATAATTAGTTGAACAAAAGCGGCGGGAAACCCGCCGCTTTTCTTATATGCCCTTGGCAATTATGCCTCTTTTCTTAAGAACAACACGCCGAGCGTACCCGGGCCGCAGTGGCTGCTGATGGTGCCGCCCGCATCGGTAACGAGCACCTCCGCAAACGGGAAGGAGTCATGTACCACTTTTCTGGCGTGCTCCACAAGCGCCGCGTCCTGCACGGTATGGGTAATGAACGCGCGGGAAGGATCAATATCCGCCCTGTCTTCCAAACGGTCTCTGATATACTCGTTCAGGCAGCGTTTGAGCGTGCCCCTGTACTTCTTGGAAACCTGCATGCGTCCGTCACGCACCTCAATGCAGGGCTTCAAGTGTAACAGGTTCGCTCCCAACGCGGCAACGGAACTGCAGCGCCCGCCTTTATGCAGGTAGTTAAGCGTATCGATCACGAAGCTCGCCTCCACCTGCGGCGAAAGCGCCGCAACCCGAGCCGCGATTTCCCTGGCGGACAGCCCCAATGACGCAAGCTCAGCCGCCTTTATCACCAACAGCCCGGTGCCCGAAGAAAGCGAACGCGAATCGATCACATGCACGCTTTCAAATTCCTTTGCGGCGCGGCAGGCGTTGGAGTAAGAGGCGGACATCTCGCTGCTGAATGCGATGTGCACAACTTCCTTGCCTGCGCTTATCAGCCTCTCAAACACCGCACGGTAATCCTCAGGCGAAGGCGCCGCCGTCTTGGGGAGTTCACCCGTACGGTCCACGTACGCAAAAAGCTCACCAGGTGAAATATCGACGCCGTCCTTATAGGTGTCTTCCCCCAGCGTAATATACAGGGAAATCATCGAGACATCGTACCGTTTGAGCAGTGCCGCTGAAAGGTCACATGTGCTGTCGGTTGTAATTGCCGTGGCCATTGTTGTCCCCCCAAAGATAAGAATTACTTGTGATGCTGAATGAGCCGCAACGCCTTTGCAAGTTCCATCACAACAACGGGAATAAAGGATATTCCGAGCGCTTCCCAATACAGTTCCGCAGGCAGCGCAATAAGCCCGAACGGAACGGACAACGGCGTAAACACCACAAGCGCCATCAGCGCGAAGGAGACAAGCGCCGCCTTATTGAGGTTTGCATTGCCAAACGGCCCAATCTTTAAAAGCGAGCGGTTGGAACGCATATTAAATGCCTGGAAAATCTGCGAGATGGCAAGTATAATAAACGCCATCGTCTGGCCGCCTTCCGCAACGCCCGTCACCTGCTGCCCAATATGGAAGCCAATCAGCGTGAGCGCCGCAAACATCATGCCCTGCAGCACAACGCGTATGCCAAGCCCCTGCGCAAACATGCTTTCGTTTCTTGGGAGCGGCTTGCGGTCCATGATATCCTTTTCCACGGCCTCCGTACCCAGTGCAATGGCGGGAAGACTATCCGTGACAAGGTTGATCCACAGCAGCTGCATGGATAAAAGCGGGGATTTGCGCCAGATCAGCATAGCAAAGAATACCGTGAATATCTCGCCGATGTTGGTACCCAGCAGGAAGCCAACTACCTTGCGAATATTATCATAAATACCGCGGCCTTCCTTTACCGCTTCTACAATAGTCGCAAAATTGTCATCCGTCAAGGTCATATCCGCAGCGCCTTTTGCAACATCGGTTCCAGTAATTCCCATGGCACAGCCGATATCGGCGGCTTTTAACGCAGGTGCGTCATTGACGCCGTCGCCCGTCATGGAAACGACTTCTCCCTTTTGCTGCCATGCGCGCACAATGCGAATTTTGTCCTCAGGAGAAACACGGGCGTATACGGAAATATCCTTGACGCTTGCCAAAAGCTGTTCTTCGGGCATCGTCGCAAGCTCCGCCCCCGTAATGGCCCGTTCCCCTTCGCGCAGGATACCAAGCTCCTTGGCGATGGCGGACGCGGTCTTGATATGGTCGCCCGTAATCATCACGGGCTTGATGCCAGCTTTACGGCAAACGGCAACCGCGTCCTTCGCTTCCTTTCTCGGCGGGTCGATCATGCCCACAAGCCCGAAAAGCGTCAGATCGTTTTCGAGCGCAGCGGACGTAAGCTCAGCGGGAACGGCATCAATTTCTTTATAGGCAACAGCCAGCACGCGCAGCGCTTTTTCGCTCATGGCATCAACAATCTGCTCGGCTTTTACTAGATCGCCCCTCTTGCAGCGGTTGGCAATGACGTCAAACGCGCCTTTTACGATGACGACGAGTTTCCCATCCATGCGGTGGATGGTGCTCATCATCTTACGGTCGGAGTCAAACGGCAGTGATGCAACGCGCGGGAATACGCCGTTCAAGGCTTCTTTTGTCAGCCCGTTCCGGTGCGCCGCATAGACGATTGCGGTCTCGGTCGGATCACCGATGTGCTGTACGCTCTCACCCTCCACAACAACGGTACCGTCGCTGCAGAGCGTTCCGTAAGTCAAAAGTTGTTTCACCGCGTCACCATTGTGTTCGCTAACGTCTTCACTTTTTTCCGTACCGTCCACATACGCTTGTGTCAGCGTCATGCGGTTCTGGGTGAGCGTGCCCGTCTTGTCCGAGCAGATAACGGAAGCAGAGCCCAGCGTTTCGACTGCGGGCAGACGGCGGATGATTGCGTTGCGCTTGACCATACGCTGCACGCCGATAGAAAGCACGATTGTTACAATGGCAGGAAGACCTTCCGGTATGGCGGAAACTGCAAGCGCCACAGAAGTCATGAAGATTTCAATGAGCGGGATGCCATCTATGAGGCCGATGACAAATATGACCGCGCATGCGGCAAGCGCAGCAATACCAAGTGTCTTACCCAAAGAAGAAAGCTTTTGCTGCAGCGGAGTCTCGCCTTCCGTCTCATGATTTAAGAGATTGGCAATCTTGCCCATTTCCGTTTCCATGCCTGTAGCGGTAACCACGGCGCGCGCCGTACCATAGGTAATGGAACATCCGGAATACACCATATTGATGCGGTCGCCAAGCGGCGCGTCCTCTGCAACCTCCGCTTCATAATGTTTTTCAGATGGGACTGATTCGCCCGTGAGCGCCGCTTCCTCTGATTTTAAATTGGAGGAATGAATGAGCCTTGCGTCAGCGGGTACAAAATCCCCGGCCTCCAGCAATATCACATCCCCCGGCACCAAATATGTCGCGTCGATTACGGTTTCCCTACCATCCCGCAATACACGCGCGTGGGGAGCCGTGAGGGATTTGAGCGCATCAAGCGCCTTCTCCGCTTTGCTTTCCTGCAACACGCCCATCATGGCGTTAAGTATGACAATGAGCAATATAAGGA